>CAMWRK010000006.1 GCA_947176655.1 uncultured Prevotellaceae bacterium
GAAGGATAGGATAGTGTCGGAGGACAGTGCCGAAGAGTTTCTCCTGACAGATGAGTATACCGGAAGTGCCATTCTGGAACATGCCGCCGACATAGCATGGTTCTGCGGTGATGCCGAGCGTGCCGTGTACTTGTGGCGTCTGGCCGTCAAGCGTGCCGACAAAGACGCTACGCCTTTGCTTCTGAAGAAAGCCAGAAAGAAGAAATATATTAAATGACACGTATCATGAAGAGAATATCTACCTATGTACAAATATTATGTATGGCCGTGCTGTTTGTAACGGCATCGTGTTCCACCGGTAGGAAAGCCGCCAAAACTACGCCGCATGTGGTGACGTCGGCATGGAAAGCGGGAGATGCTGTCGTCTCCAAGGCCAATGTCCGCATAACAGACGCCAAGGGCAAGAGTGCGGGGCTGAACGGCACCCTTAAAATGAAGTACGGCGATGTGGTGCAGCTTAACCTTACCTATCTGTTGGGCATTCCTGTGGGCACATTGGAACTGACGCAGGACAGCGTGCTGATAGTCAGCAGGGTCACACGCCAGTATTCCCGAATAGGCTATGAGGAACTCTCTGCCCGGCTTGGGCGTGACGTAACGTTTGCCGGCATACAGAGCATGTTTTGGGGCGAAGCTACAGACCTCATGCTGACGGGGTTCGAGTGGAAATACGGCACTTTTGTCAAACTCAGTGATGACAGACGCCTGCCGGGCAGGATGGATCTGTCTGTTTCCCGGGCGGACGTTTCCGTTTCCCTGTCGTTGGATACACCGTCCTACAAGTACGACGATGCCTGGATATCGCGCACTGCGGTGAATGGCTCGGCCTATACACGTCTTACGGCAGAGGAACTGTTCAATGTAGTCTTATCCTTGTTGGGTCGATAGGAGATGTACAGGATGTCTGCATGTCTGTTGCGCTGTGTCTGCATGTTGTTGCTGGTATTCTGTACCGGTACGGTCGCGTCGGCGCAGAACAGCAAGAAAGTGAACGACCTGAAGGTGCAGAAGACACGTTTGCAGAAGAATCTCCAGAAGTCGCAGCAGGATCTTGCCAAGACGGGCAAGGACGTGAAAAACGGCAAGTCCTATCTTAACTATATCGACCGTCAGTTGGACAACCGAAAGGAGCATATCCGCACCATGGAGACGAGGATAGACAGCGTGGAGACGCGGATGACGGTGCTGCGTAGCGACATCAGCGGCAAGGAACGCCAGCTGGCGGACAAGAAACAGAAATATGCACGTGCCTTACGCTTCTCCCGTCGCTTGCCGAAGGTAGGGAATACGTTGCTTTATGTCCTCAGTGCCAAGAGCCTGGCGCAGATGTACCGTCGTGCACGATACACCGCCGAGTATGCCGAGTATCAGTATGACTTAGGACAACAGCTCATACGCAAGCAGAACGAGTTGCGCAAGGCGCAGAGTTCCTTGCAGGCCACCAAGAAGCGCATGGCTGGAATGTTGCAGGAGGTGGAGCGGCAGCGTCGCAAACTGGATGACCAGCAGGCGCGACAGCAACAGTACATCAAGAACTTGCAGAAAAAGGAGTCGAACTTGCGCGACAAGGTGTCGCGGCAGCAGAAGGAACTGGCGGCTCTGAACAAAAAGATAGACGACCTTGTGGCCTACGAAATAGAGCAAGCCCGTAAGCGGGGCGCCGCCGAGGCGAAGCGACAGAGCGCGTCGCAAGGGGCAGGGGGCAAGGGTTCGTCTGCCACAGCTCAGAAGTCACAGCCGGGGGACTCCCCTGTCAAAACGGAAACGCCGAAGGCGTCTTCGAGTTCGTGGCTCACGGCGGCTGACAGGAAATTGGACGGAACGTTCGCACAGAACCGTGGACGCCTGCCAGTACCTATTACCGGACAATACCGTATAGGCAGCCGCTTCGGTACATACAATGTGCCGGGACTGAAGAATGTCACGCTTGACAATAAAGGAGTGAACTATGTCGGCAAGCCCGGCGCACGTGCGAGATGTGTTTTTGACGGAGAAGTTTCAGCCGTGTTCCAGTTCGCGGGCTCAAAGAATGTACTTGTACGCCATGGCAGCTACATATCGGTGTATTGTAACCTGTCTTCGGTTACTGTCAGCAAGGGGCAGAAACTTAAGGCCAGGGACATCATAGGTACTGTCATGAGCGATGATTCCGGTAATTGTGCCCTTCACTTTCAGTTGCGCAAGGAAACTACAAAACTAAATCCCGAAGCATGGATAGGTAAATAGCGATAGCCTCGTTTATTTCTTCTATGCGGACGTATTCATCGGCAGTATGACTGCGTGAACTCTCCCCGGGTCCCATTTTCATTGACGGGAAACGCATCAGCGCCTGGTCGCTCAGCGTCGGGCTGCCGAAAGGTGTGCGCCCGAGTGCCACGGCCTTGGCGACGAGGGGATGTTTTGTGTCTATGCAGGATGATGACAGTCTGAAACTGCGTGCGCTTATCTCGCTCCTTATGTTTTCACGGATGATATTGTACAGTGCCTCGTTGCTGTACAACTCGTTGCTGCGTATATCCACAGTGAAGGTGCATTCCGACGGGATGACGTTATGCTGTGTGCCGGCATTCACTATGGTAACTGTCATCTTTACCTGGCCGAGCAACGGGCTTTCCTCAGGAAAACGGAAGTTCCTGAACCATGCGATGTCGTCCATGGCGTGGTATATTGCATTGTCACCCTCGTTTCTTGCCGCATGGCCGGAGGTGCCACGTGCCGTAACGTCCAGAACCATCAGCCCTTTTTCTGCTATTGCCGGTTGCATCCCGGTAGGTTCTCCAACCAGTGCCACGTCTATCTTCGGGAGGAAACCGAGCAACAGTTCCATGCCGTTCTTGCCGCTTACCTCCTCCTCGGCACTTGCGGCAAAGATCAGGTTGTAGGGCAACCTCTCGTTCATGAGAACGCGGAAAGTCTGCAACAGGCTTACCAGCGAGGCTCCGTCGTCATTGCTGCCAAGACCATATATCGTGTCGTTTTCGATGCATGCGTTGTAGGGGGCGCGTTTCCATGAGTCAGTAGGCTTTACGGTGTCGATGTGTGCATTAAGCAACAAGGTTTTCCGCGTCGCATCGTAACCGGGTGCTATACACCACAGATTGTTTATGTGCCGCTGCACATCCATGCCATACTCTTCTCGCATGACATGTTCCAGCATGTCCGCTGCGGCTTCCTCCTCGCGGCTGGTACGTGGAATCCGTATTAACCTGCACAGCAGTGCCACGGCATCTTGTGTAAGGTTTTCTATATTCATAGTTGTCTGTCATCTGTTTCCGTACCACAAAGTTACCCTTTTTCAAGTCGATATGGAAATTATTTCCACGTTTATTCCGCCTATGTGACAATAAAGCGTTATCTTTGTGAGTGAAACCTATTATAAGTATGCCTAATACCAGCCTCTTACCGACCTTGGTGCATGAACAGGCCCGTATCTATGGGGAACGCACGGCGTTGCGCTATCGTGACTACGGCAAGGGTGTGTGGAGGGATATTTCATGGAACGTTTTCTCGGCAAAGGTGCGGCATCTTGCCGCCGCAATGATTTCAATAGGGGTATCGGAGCAGGAGAACGTCGCGGTCTTTTCTCAGAACATGCCGGAGGTTCTTATGGTGGATTTTGCCGCCTATGCTGTCAGGGCAGTCACGATACCATTGTATGCCACCAGCAGCGAAATGCAGGTAAAGTACATTGTCAGCGATGCCGGCGTACGCTATATTTTTGTCGGAGAGCAGGAACAGTATGATATCGCTTTCCGAGTGCAGAAGCAAGGTTCTTCACTGGAGAAACTCATTATTTTCGACCCTTCGGTGCGCAAGAATCAGGAGGATGGTGTCAGTGAATATTTGGACGACTTCCTCCGCGGTTGTGCCGATATGCATACGGACGAGGTGGGACGCAGGAGCGGAAATGTACAGCCCGGAGATCTGGCCAATATCCTTTATACGAGCGGTACCACGGGACTGTCCAAGGGGGTCATGCTGACCCACGGCATGTATAGCGCGGCTCTTGCCGCACATCGTGGCATATTTCCTTTGACGGACAAGGATGTAGTCCTCAATTTCCTTCCCTTTACACATGTTTTCGAGCGCGGATGGGTCTATCTGTGTATTGCCAACGGCTGTACCATGGCCGTAAATCTCAGGCCTGCCGACGTGTTGCAGTCACTGAGGGAGGTGCATCCCACCTGCATGTGCGCCGTACCGCGTTTCTGGGAGAAGGTATATGCCGGTGTCATGGAGCAGATAGACAACAGCAGTCCTGTGCGCAAACGACTTTTGCAGGATGCTCTGCGCGTAGGTCACGAATACAACGTGGAATACAGGATGAAGGGACTGACTCCGCCCATGGCTCTGCGCATGCAGTATTCGCTATATGAGAATACCGTGATAGCCTTCCTGAAGAAGCACCTGGGGCTGGAACGTGCCAACTTCTTCCCTACGGCAGGGGCTGCCATACCTGAAAAGGTGGAGGATTTCGTGCATTCCGCAGGCCTGACAATGATTGTCGGTTACGGCCTGACAGAGAGTACGGCTACAGTTACCTGCGACCGTGCGGACAGACCGGTGACTGTCGGCAGTGTGGGGCGTTTGCTGCCCGGAGTGCAGTTGCGCTTCGCCGACAATAACGAGATTCTGCTCAAGGGTGCCACCATAACGGCGGGATATTACAGGAAGGCCGAAGTGACGGAACTGTCGATAGATTCCGACGGCTGGTTCCATACAGGCGATGCCGGATACATGAAGGACGGCGAGCTGTTTCTCACGGATCGTATCAAGGATCTTTTCAAGACCAGCAACGGTAAATACATAGCACCGCAGCTGATAGAGTCCAAGTTGTGTGTGGACAAGTACATAGACCAGATTGTCGTGGTTGCCGAACAGCGCAAGTTCGTCTCCGCTTTGGTCATACCGCAGTATAATCTGCTCATGGAATTGGCAAAGGAATATGGTGCCGATTGCAAGACAAACGAGGAGTTGTGCTCCAACGAGCGTGTCATCCGTTTCATGATGTACCGTATAGATACGCTTCAGCAGGAATTTGCGCATTACGAACAGGTAAAGAAAATAACACTGCTTCCCGAGCCTTTCAGCCTGGAAAAGGGAGAACTCACCAATACTCTCAAGGTAAAACGCAGAGTGTTGTACGAGAACTATCGGGAGCAGATAGAAAAGATGTACGAAGAAATATAAATGATTACACAAGATCAACTGAAAGAGATTCAGACGAGGGTAGAACAACTGAATCATTATCTTAACATTCCGGCAAAGAAAATCCAGTACGAAGAGGAACAGCTCCGCACGCAGGCTCCAGAGTTCTGGGAGGATCAGAAGCGTGCCGAGGAGCAGATGAAACTTGTCAAGGGGCTGGAGAAATGGATTAAAGGCTACGAGGAGGTATACACTCTGGCCGAGGAACTGGCAACGGCATTCGAGTTCTACAAGGAGGAACTGGTTACCGAACAGGAGGTTGACGACCTGCATGCCCGTACCATATCCTCCATAGAGGACTTGGAACTGAAAAACATGCTCCGCAAGGAGGAAGACTCCATGGATGCTGTCCTGAAGATCAATTCCGGAGCCGGAGGTACCGAGGCGCAGGACTGGGCACAGATGCTCATGCGCATGTACATACAGTGGGCAGACAAGAACGGTTACAAGGTTCGTGTCGCCAACCTGCTGGAGGGCGATGATGCCGGCATAAAGTCCTGTACTCTTGAACTGGAGGGCGAGTTCGCCTACGGCTATCTGAAGAGCGAGAATGGTGTCCATCGTCTGGTACGCGTCTCCCCCTACAATGCTCAGGGCAAGCGTATGACATCCTTTGCTTCCGTGTTCGTCACGCCCCTTGTGGACGATACCATCGAGGTCAACATAGAACAGGCACGCATATCGTGGGATACGTTCCGCAGTTCCGGAGCCGGAGGTCAGAATGTCAACAAGGTGGAGTCCGGCGTGCGCCTGCGTTACATGTACAAGGACCCTTATACCGGGGAGGAGGAGGAAATACTAATCGAGAATACCGAGACACGCGACCAGCCCAAGAACAAGGAGAATGCCTTGCGTCTGTTGCGTTCCATGCTATATGACAAGGAGTTGCAACATCGTATGGAGGAGCAGGCCAAGATAGAGGCCGGCAAGCGCAAGATAGAGTGGGGCAGCCAGATAAGGAGCTACGTTTTCGATGACCGGCGTGTCAAGGATCACCGTACCAATTACCAGACGAGCGATGTCGGCGGCGTCATGGACGGAAAGATAGACGCCTTTATCAAAGCGTATCTTATGGAGTTCGGCGGCGAATAATCTTCAACCGGACAGCGATACACAATGGCACATTACGAGACAGAGAGAAAGTTCCTCGTTGTCGGCGAGTTCAAGCTGTATGCTCATGACGCGACAAGGATACGGCAGGGTTATATTTCGAGTGGTGGCGGCAAGACTGTGCGTGTGCGCATCCGTGGCGACCGAGGCTACCTTACCATTAAAGGCCCGAGCAACCGCGAAGGTCTTACCCGGTATGAGTTTGAAACGGAGATTCCTTTGGACGATGCCCGTGAGCTGATGACCATTTGCGAACCCGGCATCATCGACAAGACACGCTATCTGGTGGCTTCGTCCGACGGACGCCACACATGGGAGGTAGACGAGTTCTACGGTGACAACGAAGGTCTTGTCATGGCCGAGATAGAGCTATGTGCCGAAGACGAGGCTTTTGAGAAGCCTGCGTTCATAGGCAGAGAGGTGACAGGTGACCGCCGTTTCTACAATAGCCACATGCGTAAGAATCCTTACAGACTATGGAAAGAGGAAATTTCGGAAGCAAGATAGGCGCTGTCCTCGCTTCGGCAGGCAGTGCTGTGGGACTTGGCAATATATGGCGTTTCCCCACGGAATGCGGCAGTAACGGCGGTGCAGCTTTCATTCTGATATACTTGCTATGCGTCTTCTTGCTGGCCATGCCTGTTATGATAGCCGAGTTTGTCATAGGGCGCGCCAGCCGTTCCAATACGGTGGGTTCGTACCGTGTCCTGGCTCCCGGCAAGCCGTGGGTGGTGTCCGGTTTTATGGGTGTGGCCGCCGGTTTCCTTGTTCTTTCCTTTTACAGTGTTGTTGCCGGATGGACGCTTGACTACACATTCGAATCCCTCACCGGAGGACTGATGTCCGAGACCGACTTCGGCGCGTTTTTCAATGATTTTGTCGCCGACCCGTGGCATCCTGCCATATTCCTGCTGCTTTTCCTGTTGCTTACACATTGTGTCGTAGCCACTGGGGTGGAGAAGGGCATAGAGCGTTATAGTAAGATTATGATGCCTATGCTCCTGGCTATTGTGCTGGTTCTTATTGGATTTTCGCTGACTATGCCCAATGCCGGCATCGGCATAGAGTTCATGCTGAGACCTGATTTCTCCAAAGTCACCAAGGATGTCATCCTCAGTGCCATGGGGCAGGCTTTCTTTACCCTTTCCGTCGGGATTGGCACGCTGGCTACCTATGCCAGCTATTTCAGCAAGGAAACAAGACTTGTGCCGTCCGCTCTGAGTGTCTGCGCCATAGACACGCTCGTTGCGGTGGCCGCCGGTTTCATCATCTTTCCCGCAGTGTTCAGCGTTGGCGTTGATGCCGATTCGGGTCCAGGGCTGGTATTCATCACGTTGCCCTATGTCTTTCAGGAGGCTTTCGGTAGTGTGCCGGTACTGAAATATGTCTTTTCCGGACTGTTTTATCTACTGCTGCTTTTGGCTGCACTCACCAGCAGCATATCCATGCACGAGATATGCACGGCATACATTCATGAGACTTTCAGACTAAGCCGTCGTCTGTCCGCCGCCATCGTCACGTGTATCTGTTTTGTCATGGGTGTCGCATGCAGCCTGTCATTCGGCATCTGGAAGGATGTCACGGTCATGGGTATGGGTTTCTTCGACCTCTTCGATTTTGTCACGGCAAAGTTTCTTATGCCTCTTGGCGGTCTGCTTATATGTACTTTTGTGGGGTGGGATATGAACAAGAAGCTGGTTGCCGGTGAGCTTGATTCCACCTTTACCCCTCTGCTCATGGTACTTTTCAGTTGGGTGGCTCCGATAGGCATAGGTATAATATTCATTTACGGATTGATGAGCAACTGATGGAGAGACACGCAAATTTTGGCAGCCGTATGGGAGCCATTTTTGCCGCGGCTGGTAGTGCCGTGGGGCTTGGCAACGTATGGCGTTTTCCTATGGAAGTGGGTAACAACGGCGGTGCGGTATTCATATTGATATACCTGTTATGCATTCTGCTGATAGGCATACCAGTCATGGTCTGTGAGTTTGTCATAGGACGTCACACGCAGACCAACATGATCGAGGCTTTCCGCCGTCTGGCTCCCGGCAGGTGGTGGCGCATTATCGGTGTCCTTGGCATTTTTGTTGCCTTTATCATACTCAGCTATTATATCGTTGTCAGCGGCTGGACGCTCTACTATACATACAGCAGTTTCCGAGGCATGCTCATGGACAAGGGTTGCGACTACGGGGCATTCTTCAACGGATATGTCTCCAATCCGTGGCTCAGTGTGCTTTCGGCCATGCTTTTCATGGTCATGGTCCACATTGTCGTGGCACGCGGTGTCAGGGGCGGTATAGAGAAGTGTTCCAAGATCATGATGCCTATGCTGCTGCTTATTATAGCCTTGCTGGTTCTGTGCGCATTCAGCATGCCCGGCATTGACAAGGGACTGACCTTCATGCTGAAGCCAGACTTCTCCAAAGTCACGGTCTCCACCGTGCTCAGTGCGATGGGGCAGGCATTTTATTCCCTCTCCTTGGCGATGGGGTGCCTGTGTACCTATGCCAGTTATTTCGGTCCCAAGACACGGCTGGTATCTTCTGCTCTCAGCGTCAGTTCCATCGATACTTTCGTGGCCGTCCTGAGTGGTTTTATCATCTTCCCGGCCGTATTCTCTGTTCCCGGAGTGGATGCCGATGCCGGCCCGGGTCTCGTGTTCCAGACTCTGCCCTATGTCTTCAATATGGCTTTCGAGGGTGTGCCTCTTCTCGGCTATCTGTTCAGCGGATTGTTCTACATATTGCTTTTCCTTGCAGCCCTCACCAGCAGCATTTCCCTGCACGAGGCCGTCACGGCCTATGTGCATGAGAACTGGTGTATGAGCCGCCATCGCGCGGCATTGCTGGTTTCAGTCGGTACCATGTCGCTCGGTGTCTTCTGCTGTCTCAGTTTCGGCGTGCTCGGTGACGTGACTCTCTTCGGCATGACTGTTTTCGATCTCTTCGATTCATTCTCTTCCAAAGTGATGCTGCCCGTAGGTGGCATACTTATCGCCATTTTCGTGGGCTGGTATCTGAACCGCGACCTGGTGTACATGGAGGTCACCAACAACGGAACTCTGTCCGGGCGTTTCTTTGGCCTTTTGTTTTTCCTCATACGCTGGGTGGCACCTCTTGCCATCTGTACGCTTTTTGTCAAGGGAATAGTGGAAATGTTCTGATACGGTCATGAAGCGCAGACGCATGTTCACGCGGTCACAGGTGTTTTTTCTGTGGACTATACTCACCCTGTTGCTGTCCGTCTCCGGCTCTCTGTTCCTGTCGCGATGTGGAAACACCCCCGTTCCAGTTGCCGGCATCTCAGAACGCGGCACCTCGTATTATGCCGTACCCGCTTTAGAACCCGAGGTTTTCCCGTTCGATCCTAACGAGGCGGACAGCACCATGTTGCTCCGTCTCGGGCTTGCTCCTTCTCAGGTGCGCAGCATATACCGTTACCGCGCCAAAGGCGGACGTTTCTCTACTCCGGATGACTTCCGCCGTGTATACCGTCTGACCAACGAGCAATGGGAACGCCTGTCGCCCTGCATAAGGATTGCTGTCAGGTACAGATACGTGGCTATGCCCTCCTCCGGTGACCCTCGGCTCAGTACTCCAAAGAAGTTATCCGGCTCTTCGCGCAATGCCGAATATACGGATACTGTTTCGCCCCATCCTGCCACGGATACTGTTTCCGTAGCCATGCCTGTGCCACCTCGCTCGCGCGGGGAATATCCCGTAAAGCTTTCAGGTGACGAGTTGCTGGATGTCAACGTCGCCGACAGTGCAGCGCTGTGCCGCGTTCCCGGCATAGGTCCATATTTCTCCCGCAAGATTATACAGTACCGGCGTCGTCTTGGCGGATATGCCACAACCGAACAGCTGTTGCAGATAGACGACTTCCCCGCCGATGCCATAGCCTGGCTTGTGGTGTCAGACACCGTTCCCCCACAGCGTCTATCTGTCAATACCCTGAGCACGCGCAAACTGATGAAGCATCCATATATGGGTTATTACCGTGCCTCGGCTATCGAGACCTATCGCCGCATACACGGCTCCATACGCAGTATCGAAGTCTTGCGCGGCCTGGAGCACTTCACCGATGAAGATCTCCGCCGTCTGGAGCCGTATCTGGATTTTGACTGACCCGTTTTCCTGTTCTTGATTCATGTTTCACTCATTACCATAACGCATCAGTCCTCCAGATAGGAGGACTGGAACGACATCGGGATGGCACTATTGATATTTCCTAATTCATTTAGGACAATATCGTTTGTCACAACATAGGATTACATGAATAGTTAAAATCCATTGAAAGTGGAAGATTACTCAACTAAGGCAGGCATTATTGCTGAATAGTCGGCTCCCTTTTTTATTTATAGAATTTTATTTAGGACAGTATTGAGCATCAATATAGCCGAAAGATGATTATAGAATGCAAACAATAGTAGCCAGGTAGTTTAGGTCGCACGATAAGGCCTTACGGACATGTAATGCACTTTGATATGTGGAAACGAAAGAAGCGCATGGCAGGATTCTGTCATGCGCTTCTTGGATTTTGTCTGAAAGGCGCGGCTTGTTATGCCTCCTTGATTGCAACGCGCTTCTCGGCGATGCGTGCCTTCTTACCGGTCAGGTTGCGCAGGTAGTACAACTTGGCACGACGAACCTTACCGATCTTGTTGACTGTGATGCTGTCAATGTTGGGAGACTCAATTGGGAAGATACGCTCTACGCCAACTGTTCCTGACATCTTGCGAACGGTGAAACGCTTCTTGTCGCCGTGGCCGCATATCTTGATAACGACACCACGATACAACTGGATACGCTCTTTGTTGCCTTCGACAATCTTGTACGCTACGGTAATTGTGTCACCGGCTTTGAATGAGGGATGCTGCTTGCCTGTGGCAAAAGCTTCCTCGGCAATCTTAATTAAATCTGTCATTGTATGACTGTTAAATAGGTTGTTTGTCATCACACACAGGCATAACGGGTCACACTTCTCCCCACCAGCGACCTGTGGCAAAGCGGGTGCAAAGGTACGTAAATTTATCGGAACTGCCTCAGATATAAGAGAAAAAATATGGCAAACAGCTAATATTGTAGCGAAAGGATAGTGTTTTTCCGGTTGGAGGTCTTTGACGTGTTGCCGTACTATTCGAAATATAGCGACAGGACAATCATGTTTGCAGAGCCGCCGTTCACGCTGTTGGGGAATTTCATCATAGATTTGTCCAACAGGTCATCGCGTCGTTTGCTGATGACGTCCGCCAGTCCGAAGCAGAACTTCAGTTCGGGAATCAGCTTGAAGTAGGGGAGGTATATGTCACACCCCATGCCAACTTCCAGATAGCAGTCGAAAGGTTTGGTCTTGAACGCTTCCTGGTCAAGTTTGTTCAGACACAATGTGGGGGAGAGACCAAACGTAAAGTAAGGTCGGAAGTTGTTGTGTCTTGGTGCGGCGAACTTCACGGACAGGGGCATGGCAATGTAGTTGGTGTGCATGTTCTGCGTGGTGTCTCTGGCAGAAACATTATCGTGCATCTTCAGGAACTTCTGGCCGAAATGCATGGTCGGAGTCAGACGCAATTCCATGTATCTGTTCAGCCTTAGCGCACCGAGTACGCCGACGCTGAAGCCTGGGTTGTACTTGCTGACATCGGTAAACCACTGCTCGCCGGTTTGCGGGTCGATGTGGCCGTTATTCTTCAACTCCATGTCCATGAAATTGAGCCCGACGAAGAAACCCCAGTGCAGTTTCCTGTTGTCTATGAAAGGCTTGTTCATTATGCTTTCTTTCTGTGCGAAGGAGCAGAGGCATAGAAGTGCCGACAGCAGGAGAATTGTTGTTCTTTTCATATTTTGCGTTGCCGTTTTTTAACGGCTACCTTATAGAATAACACGCGTGCGCGATATTTTATTGTATGAATCATTGCTTTTAGTGATTGGCATCAACATTTTTCAAGGCTTTGATATGTTCATATCATCAAAAATAGTTATCTTTGCAATGCCTTTCAGCGCAATATGATGCGATGAAAGTATACTCTAACGTTAAATAAAAACTATTATTATGGCTTACGTAATTGGCGATGACTGTGTTGCTTGCGGCACATGTATTGATGAGTGTCCCGTAGGTGCTATCTCTGAGGGTGAGAAGTATTCCATCAACCCCGACGAGTGCACGGAGTGCGGAACTTGTGCCGATGCATGTCCCTCAGGTGCTATTTCTTTGTAAGAAACCCACAAAGCACACAAAAAAATCCCTTGCCATTATGGCGAGGGATTTTTTGTGTCCGATAAGGCATATTTGTGTGGATTATTTCAGCAAGGCCAAAGCCTCTTTGATGCGTCTGATGGCTTCTGTGATGTTCTCATCGCTTGTGGCGTATGACATACGGAAGCACTCGGGCGAACCGAAAGCGTCGCCTCCCACGGTGGCAACATGGCCTACTTCCAGCAGATACATGGCCAGATCGTTGCTGTTGTTTATTATATACTCGCCATACTTCTTTCCGTAGAAGCTGCTGCACTTGGGGAACAGGTAGAACGCTCCCTGCGGATTGTTCACTTCCAGTCCGGGAATCTCTTTTGTAAGTTTGACTATCAGATCGCGGCGGCGTTCAAATGCCTGGCGCATGTCTTCCACGCACCGCTGGTCGCCGGCGAATGCCGTCTCGGCAGCTTTCTGGCTGATGGAGCACGGGCCGCTGGTGTACTGTCCCTGCAACTTGTTGCATCCCTTGACTATCCATTCCGGAGCTGCGATGAAACCTATGCGCCATCCGGTCATGGCGTATGCCTTTGACACACCGTTTATGATGACAACGCGATCCTTGATCTCGGGAAACTGAGCCATGGATGCATGTTCGCCCACGTAGTTGATGTGCTCGTATATCTCATCGGCAATAACTATTACATTTTCGTGGCGCAACAGTACATCTTTCAGTGCCTCGAGTTCCTTGCTGCTGTACACCGAACCTGTCGGATTGCTGGGTGAGCAGAGGATGATGGCGCGAGTCTTTTCGGTTATGGCGGCTTCCAGCTGCTCGGGCGTTATCTTGAAGTCCTGCTCTATGGTTGAGGGGATGAACACAGGTTTGCCGTCGGCCAGAAGCACCATGTCGGGATAGCTTACCCAGTACGGTGCCGGAATGATGACCTCGTCTCCGGCTCCCACAAGTGCCATGATGACATTGCACACGCTCTGTTTCGCACCGTTGGAGCAGAGTATCTGTGAGGGCTGGTATTCCAGACCGTTCTCCCTCTTCAGCTTGCCGACTATGGCATTCTTGAGACCAGGGTATCCTGGCACTGGACTGTAACGGCTCCAGTTCTCCTCTATGGCCTTGATGCCTGCGGCCTTGATGTGGTCGGGAGTGTTGAAGTCTGGTTCGCCAACGCTCATGTTTATTATGTCTATGCCCTGAGCTTTCAGCTCGCTGCTCTTCTGACTCATGGCCAGTGTCGCGCTTGTTGACAGACGGCCAAGTCTGTCTGAAAGAATGTTGTTCATGTTTTATGGAGTAGTTAAGTAGCTGTTGTTTCTGACGATGTTTCAGAGTTTGTGACCCATGCGGAGCTTCTTGGTCTCCAGATAACGGCGGTTGTATTCGTTGGGCTCTATGACCATCGGCACGTTTTCCACTATGTTCAGACCGTATCCCTCCAGTCCCACGCGTTTTACGGGATTGTTGCTGATGAGGCGTATCTTGCCGATGCCCAGTTCGCGCAGTATCTGTGCCCCCACGCCGTAGTCCCTCTCGTCGGCGCGGAAGCCGAGGTGTATGTTGGCTTCCACGGTGTCGTCGCCCTGTTCCTGCAGTTTATAGGCGGCAATCTTATTCATCAGTCCTATGCCGCGTCCCTCCTGCTGAAGATAGACCACCACGCCTTTGCCCTCTTTTTCTATCATCTGCATGGCGCGGTGCAGTTGTTCTCCGCAGTCACACCGTTTGCTGGCAAAGATGTCGCCTGTCATGCAGCTGGAGTGCATTCTCACCAGTACCGGCTCCTCCGCATTCCACTCTCCCTTGAAGATGGCGATATGCTCCAGCCCGTTGCTCTTCTGACGGAATGGGATTATGCGGAAGTGACCGTATTCCGTGGGCAGGTCGGCCTCTACGCCTTTCTCCACGAGACTTTCCTGCATGAGGCGGTATGCTATGAGATCCTTGATGGTTATTATCCTGATGCCATGCTGGGCGGCAACCTCTTTCAGTTGCGGCATGCGTGCCATGGTGCCGTCCTCGTTGAGAATCTCTATCAGGGCCGCTGCGGGTTGCAGCCCGCTCATACGTGCCAAGTCTATGGCCGCCTCGGTGTGTCCTGCCCGTTTCAGTACGCCTCTGTCTTGGGCATACAGTGGATTGATGTGTCCAGGCCGTCCGAAGTCCGACGGTTTTCTCGTCGGGTCGGCCAATGCCCTGATTGTGGCTGCACGGTCGTGAGTGCTGACACCGGTGGTACATCCTTCAAGCAGGTCTACTGTGACGGTGAAGGGTGTGCCCAGCATACTGGTGTTCACCTGCACCTGGTGCTCCAGTTCAAGTTCACGTGCACGGCTGATGGTGATGGGTGCGCACAGTACGCCTCTACCGTTCTTCAGCATGAAGTTCACCTTTTCCTCGGTGATAAGTTCCGCCGCCGTAATGAAGTCGCCCTCGTTCTCCCTGTCTTCATCGTCCACGACGATAAGGAATTTGCCCTCCCTGAAATCGTTCAGGGCTTCTTCGATGGTGCTAAGTTTGATTTCCTTGTCCATTAAGTAGCTTTATCTTTTTGTTTGTATATTCGATCTATGATGAATGCTCCCTGTTTCTGTATGATGTTGAGGTCCTGATGCAGCCTGAGTCTGAAACGCCATATACGCAGCCACAGCACCAGCCCGACAGGCAGGAAAATTCCGGCAGCCATGTTGGTTCTGCTGTTGTCGAATGGGCGCGCGTGTGCCTCGGTGTAGAGAACCGGCATGTCGTTCAGTGCATTTATGATGACGACATCCCTGCTGTTGTGCAACTGTTCCACAATGGCCTCAGTGCGTTCTCTCAGGTCCCGCACTGCATGATCCTCCCGGTATGTGAAAAAAATCCGGTAGTAGGACGGCATCTTAAGCAGACGGTTCTCTTGGTTATACCGTTTGCAGTCCTCTGCAAGCTGTTCCAGTTCCTGTACCAGTCGAGGATAGTCCGGTTCGTATATGACAATCTCCTTTCTGGTGAGTTTGCGTTTTGTTCGTATGCCCAGGAATCTGACGAAGAAGTTCCTGTAGCCTTCGGTGTTGAAGATGACACTGTCTTTGTTGGCTTTTGTCACCAGGAACACACCTATCGGCGCAAGCACCATCGTGCTCAGCCATACGCCGAACCATACTGACCATTCTCCCGTCTTCGCCATCTTCTCGCCTGCGGCGTTTACGATGTAGTAGAATATGAACACCATGACGCTGACCACTACCGGCACGCCCAGACCGCCTTTACGTATGATGGCGCCAAGTGGTGCGCCTATGAAGAAGAATATCAGACAGGCCAGGCTGTAGGTGAATTTCTTGCGTGCCTCCATGCGGTGCCGGCGCAGGGTGAGGTTCGTGTTCTCCGTGGTCATGCTGCGGTACTCGAATTCGGCCTGTGTGCTCTGTGCCGTACTCAGTGCGCTCTTGACCACTGTCTTCCTCTGGTCGTGGCTGAGGCCGGCGTATGTGGTGTCAAGCGGTTCCATGCTCTTTGTCCTTGCCACTATGGCGGCAGAGTCCGGCGCGTCTTTTGGGAAAGCCCCTTTCAGATACTGGTTCCGTGCAATTCTGTGGTACTGGTGTCCGATGCTGTCGCTTAAATGTGTCAGGGAATCTATCCCGTGCAGTATTTTTGTCAGTTCCTTGGTCTTGGCGTCCCCATTGAACAGATTGGCGTCCATCATGTTGAAGTTTGCATCGAACGGAATCATGGCAACTTCCGTGTGGAATGTCTCCCTCATGTACGGGATGTTGGCCTTCAGCATATTTCCCGTCTGCGAATCCATGTTCCTGAAGCGTTCCCCGTTGTATAGTGTCAGCCTCAGGTGCTTGTTGTCCTCCGTTCCGCGCAACCTTGCCGAATCTGCTATTACTATTTCCATCTTGTCATACCCGCCCTGTGTGCTGTATATCATTACTCCGCGGAGCAACCCGGTCTTATGGTCTTTTTTCTCCACGAAAATGCTGTATCCCGGTATGTCGCTGTAGAAGATGCCCTCGGGAATCTCCAGTTCAGGGGATTTCTGACGCATGCTCCACAGCATTGTGGCCAGTTGTCTGGTGGCATGTGGCTGTATTCTGTCTTGAAAGAAGAAACTGGCTACGCTGATGAGCGATGCCACTATGAAAATGGGGCATAGTATGCGTACAAGGGGTATGCCGGCGGCTTTCATGGACAGCAGTTCCAGTTTTTCGCCCATGTTGCCGAAACTTATGAGCGAGGCCAGCAGTACAGCCAATGGCAGAGAGGCGGGAACAAGGTTGAGGCTGGCATAGAAAAAGAACTCGGCGAGAACGTCCCAGCTGAGACCTTTGCCAACAAGGTCATCGATGAATTGCCATATAAACTGCATGATGAAGATGAACAGACAGATAAAAAATGTACCGGCAAACAGCAACAGGTAATTCTTCAATATGTATATGTCCAACTTCTTAAAGAATATCATGCGCGCGCATATATTAATCCGCGCAAAGATACGACTATTGGCCTGATAAATATGAAACCGGTGGCATCCAATTGCTTTTTCTAATAAAAAATACGACAAGTCTTTGGAGGTTTCAATTTATTGTCTTATCTTTGCACTCGCAAAAACGGCCACGGCTTCTGCGGGAGATTGGCGTTGATGGCGGGATAGCTCAGCTGGTTAGAGCGTCGGATTCATAATCCGAAGGTCATGGGTTCAAGTCCCATTCCCGCTACATGAGAAGGAGATGCTTCAAGGCATCTCCTTCTCATGTTTTTCATATATGTGTATCGGCTGTGATTAGGGTTCAACCGCAAATCGCTGGGGGACGGGTGAGCGGGAAACATTTGTAAAGATATTTCGATATGCTGTTGGACATCCATAGAGTGGCTGAACCGGTCTTCGAAGTGCGTCTTTGCGGTGCCCCAGACGAGGCCTCGTGAATAACATCCTGCAATACAATGAGATATGGATAAGGAGATGCGAATGGCGGGAGGCATGCTCCCAATTGGAATTCTATATGGTCTGTCAAATCTTCTTCTGCTCTACTCATGAAAACCGACTTTTGTACTGAGAGCATCGGACAACTGTCGTCGGTTGTAATGCTGACGTGTAATGTTTTTTCGTCAGAACACGAATGCTGTTTCTGCAATTTTGCGGCTGAGTCGTGATTGGCGGTGATTGATGGTGGGGATATGGAAAATCAGCCGCTTTTTTTCAATGGTTTGTTGAACCTGTACACTATGTGCAGCAGGGCATAGCGCGGCAGGACATTGGTGTGTATCTCTGTGCGTCCCTGTGCGTTGACAGTGCGGGTGACGTTATGGAGTTGTCCGAGGAGGTCAAGACCGTCGAGCATCCATGTGAGCTGGCCTTGGAACATGGAGTACGAAAGTCGTGCATTCCAGATGAGATTGTCTGTGTTCATGATGCTGCCCTCATAGCCTCGGCGGGAATACATGGTCAGGTCGGTGGCCAATTGAAGACGCCATGGCAGGCGGAAGGTGGCTATGGCTCCGTAGTCGAAGGCAAAGGCGTTGATGTCGGTGAAGTCCGTGCGCTTGCTTGTGCTGCGGTTCCATGCGAAGTTGCACTTTAGGATGAGAACGGAGGAAGTGCATAACTTGTAATTGAGGCGCAGGTTCTCCCCGATGTGTATGGTGCGGACCGCACTCTTGACAGGTGTGAAATCTCCGCCTGTCTCGCTCTCGCCAATAAGGTCGACGCTGTTGCGGCATGCGGCACTGGTGTTGGTGTAGAGCATCAGACGCCGATGCCTGTCAAGTGGCATATCGTAACCTGCGGCGGCCGAGGCCAGCCAGTTGCCGTCCACGTTGTCGGCGCGATATGTGTGTACGCCGGTGGCGGCATCGTAGCTGTACCCCATGGCAAGGGCGTTGACCGTGCGGCGGTATTCCAGCCGCAGCGATTTCATGGTCTGCCGCCTGTGGTCGCCTTTGCGGATGAGGCCGCTCATTTCGTAGGTATGCTGGTTACGCAGGCGGGGGTTGCCTATGCGTATGTTCATAGGATCGGTGTCATCGGTGATATTGACCATGTTCACAAGATCTGGAGTGGTAGTCTGCACGTTCAATGCCAGCTGCGATGTGAAGGAACGCTCCTTGTCCGTCCAGTTCAGAATCCATTGAGGCAAAGCCCACTTGACTGTGTTGCGCACTATTGTGGTGTCAGTGTCGCCTCTTCTGTAGTCAAGCTGCTGTCGTGCAGGCATTATGGAGATGCCAGCCTCGAAGTAAAGTTTTCCTCTGGCATAGTCTTTTGTCCACGACATGGCCGTGAGGATGTTGTGCGTGCCTTCGTTCTTGGTGCCGGCATAACTGTTGCTACGGTCTATGCGACTTTCGTATTCTGCCACGGACGGCAGTACTCCGATGTCGGATGTGGAAAGTGTGTCAAGCATGTAGAGCGACGAGTTCTTTTCTATGTACCTGTGTTCGTAGCCGTAGCCTACGGAGAATTTCGCCGCCCTGCTTATGCGCAAGTGGTATGTTGCTGATGCACGGTAGGTCAGATGCCGGTCAGGGTGGTTCCTGAAGTATTGATAGGCCTGTGATGTTGCGGTGCCGTCCGCTCCGTAGTTGATGGCGTAACGGTTGAATTCATCGTCTTTCCGGCTGCCTCCTGTCAGTTCGGCCTCCATGTCCATGTAATCGCTGTTGTCGCTGAACTTTATTGTTGCCGCGGCAGTAAGGCCTCCTTCCAGACAGTATCCTTTGTTCTGCGTTTCTTTCTTGTATCGGTTGATGAGGGTGCGCCGGATGGAGTCCTGTGTGTCAAGTGAAAAGATCTTTTCGAGAAAGGTGCGGTTTACGTTGTTCTGCATGGACGAGAATGTCGCGCTGATAGATGAGTTGCTGCGGTCGTAGCTGCTGTAGCTGAATGTCGGTTCCAGATGCAGGAAACCGTTTTTGCGTGTCAGGTCTATGCTGTGCGTGGTGCTCATGTTAAAACTCTTGTTGCGGGCGACGGCACGCGAATAGTCGTAGGTGTCGCCCTGCGGCAGGAAGTTCACACGGTTCTGATTTGTGGTCAGTTCCTGGTCGCTGTAGCTCACCAGCACTGTGCCGCTCATCTCGTTGCGTCCCATCCCGTCGTTGACGGCATAGTCCAGACCGGCCATTCGCTCCTGGCTTTCACCCTGTCCCATCAGCTCTGGCGTCCAGTCGTTGTCCTGCCCCGGCTTGCGGTTGTCGTTCATGTTGTTGGCGTTGCAGTAGAAGGCCACCCTCGAACGGTCTGTGTAGCGCATGGCGAAGACGCGTGCCAGCCATCTGTTCTCTGTGCCGTATCCGCCCTCTATGTTGGCCAGCGTTCCGGTACCGTACCCTTTCTTCAGCAAGACATTCATCACATATTGTTTGTCGCCCTCCTGCCTGTCGTCCAGCAGGTCGCTCAGTTTTCCGTAACTGTCATATACTTCGACATGTTCTACGGTGTACGAAGGTAGATTGTCCAGCATCACATTGTTGCCGCCATTGAAAAGGCCGTTGCCGTTCACCTGCAGGCTTTCCACGAATCGCCCGTTGTGGAATATGCGCCCGTCCATACTGATTTCCACTCCGGGCAATTGGCGGATAAGGGCATCGAGCATCGACCCTTCGGCCAGCACGAAGGCATCAGCATTGTATATCACCGTGTCACCACGGTTGTGGAATTTTATCTTCGACGCTGTGACGGACACTTCGCGCATCACTGCCGCCGGAGTCTCGCACATGACTATTGGCGGCACTTCGCGCGAAAACTCGCGTCGTCTGATGTCGCCTATGATATATGTCACGTATGTTGTTTTGTAGCCGGGACAGCTGCACTTTATGATGTATGTCTCCTCTTTCATGGGTACGGTGAAAGAGAAAGCGGAACTGTTTTCGTCCCGGTTGTCCTTCACCCAGCGGTTGTCTGGCGTCTGTTGTCCGATGACCACGCTGTCGCTTGTCATAAGCAGCACTGTTGCACCAGGCAGGTCTTTCCGTGTATGCAGGTCGATTACGCGGCCTCTCAGAATGAACCTGTCCTGTGCTTTCATGCACATGGCGTATACGTTAAGGATGGAGACTATAATAAGGAAACGTCGTAACATCTTATCCAACTATGTGGTGACTATGCAAAAAAGAACGTGGTGTCAGTTTATAAATGTTTGCCGGTATGTTTCTTTGCCGCAGATATTTTGTTGGGGCAGCCGGAGATTCTAAGGTTGTTGTTTTGCTGCTGTAACCGGTACTGCCGGAATATTCCCGGTGCAGATGCCGCGCCGGTGCATGTCCCCGGCTATGCGTCGCAGTCGTGTTAGGAAACCGGTATAGTCGCGGTTGTGTTGTTGGCTCCATCCGGCCTCGCTCAGCGCCAAGGCTCTAGGGAATGCCATATAATAGAGGCGTTCCGTGGAGTTTATGCACTCGCTCCACAGGGTGCCGGCCACACCGAACAGATTTTGTTTTTCGAAGTCGGCGCCGTAGCCCCATGCCGGATCCAGACTGTACGTCTGTTCGAGTGATGTTGTGGGCATCCCCCAGTTCACTTCCGGCATGTCGCCCTTTGCGGCAGGGTAGTCCAGGTAGCAGTGCTCTCCGGGACAGAGCATGATTTTTGCGTTGCATCGTATGGCTGCGTCTATGGCCTTGGCTGTCAACCCGTGCCTCCATGCGAAGACTATGCAGCCCGGTTGTATCTCGTGGAAGTCCGTTTCATACCAGAACATGGGGATTTTCCCCAATTCTTCGTGCAGGAATCCGATGATGCGGTCGAACATGTACTTCTGCAACCTCCAGTTGTCATTTCTTGCCTCCGGTTGCGGCATGGTGTCCGCCGATGCCATAATCCGTTTGAGGAGAGTCTGACAGTCACTGCATCCAGACCAGCATCCGAGCGGAGGGTTGCCGGCCTCGTCGCCTCCGAGGTGTACGTATTCAGACGTGAACACATCGGCCAGTTCGCGGAATACGTCCTCCAGAAACTCGTATGTAAAGTCGCTGCCCGGACATAACAGGTTGTCCGAGACGCCGCATGTGGTGCGTATGGGCAGTTCCATGGCACCGCATGTCAGGCGGGGATAGCAGTGTATGGCCGCAATCTGATGCCCGGGCATCTCTATTTCCGGTATTATCTCCACGTGGTATCTGGATGCGTATGCCACCAGGTCTTTCATCTGTTCCTGAGTGTAGAACCCGCCGATGGGCATCTGCATGTCGTCCATGCCCGTGCGGAAACTTCCTTTTTCTGTCAGCAGGGGATATTTTTTGATCTCTATACGCCATGCCTGGTCATCGGTGAGGTGCAGGTGCATTGCATTCATCTTGTAGCGTGCCATTTCCTTTACCATACCTTTCAGGTCGTCGAAAGGAATGAAGATGCGGCACGGATCTACCATCAGTTCGCGCATTGTTGTCCTCGGACTGTCCTCGATGGAGAGAGATTTCAACTTCTTTATGCGTCCGTTTTCATTTTCAGGGATGAGAAGCTGGTCCAGAGTCATTATTCCATAGAATACGCCGGCGGCGTCGGCACCTGTGATGCGTATTCCCTTTTTGCTGATGTCCAGTCTGTACGCCTCTTTCCGGCCTATGCTGCTGTCTGTCTCTAAGGTGATGCTGGCTTTGCTGCTGCTGAACTGTTTTATTCCGAGTCTGTCGGTGAGCACCTCTTCCAGCCGTCTCCTTTCGTTGGCCAGCAGTGGAGATGCTGCGATGTTTCCCAAGTCTCCGGTGTGCAGGAACTCTTTGCCGACGTATGTCACCAAAGTTGGGGCAGGGATGATAGCCGGCTCTTCGGGTGCCTGTTCGTAAATAGTACGCTCTTTCCTGGTGAAGAAACGTTGCCAGCCCGGCGCATTTTTATATGCTTTTTCTGCCCCCTTGGGCACGATTAGTCTGATTTTTCTTGTGTCAGTTCCACAGAACGCGTCTTCTGCCAGCATGGGCGGAGTTTCTGCCAGACTTGTCAGCGTGCGTAGTCCGGTGCAGTTTCCGAAGGCGCGGCTCTCTATTCTCTCCGTGCCTGCCGGCAGTACGATGCTCTCCATGCTGTCACATGCGAAGAAAGCCTGACTCCCGATTATTCGCAGCACTGTCGGGAGAACAACGCGCTTCAGCCTGTGCCTTGAATGCAGGGCGTTAGGCCTGATGCTGTCGCATTCCGCCTCGCCCAGATCAAGGTTTTCCATGTTCCACTCCAAGTCTCGCAACTGACGGAAATCGTCGTTCCAGCCGCCACAGCGGAACAGACCGCTCCGCTTTATGTTCTGGGCACTTGCCGGGAAACAAACAAGTAAGGACAGAGCTATCTGCAGCAGAAATATTTTCTCCATGTGAATGTCGTTATATAGTTGTCGTGACAAAGATATAAATAATTACATATCTTTGTGATAAATACCTTATTTATTTTAATTGGGAAACAATAAAAAAGCGTATCTTTGCACTTGTGATTTATGAGTTAGAATAACAATCAGAATAATACAGGAATATGTCACAGACAAAAAGAATCGGACGCGCTCTTGTCAGCGTGTTCCATAAGGACGGGTTGGATGAGATTCTCCGCACACTGCATGAGCAGGGCGTGGAGCTGTTGAGTACCGGTGGCACTCAGGCGTTTATAGAAAGCCTCGGTATTCCATGTGTGAAGGTCGAGGATGTCACCACT
>CAMWRK010000007.1 GCA_947176655.1 uncultured Prevotellaceae bacterium
GCGGGGGCGTCGGGCTTGCCCTCGACGTTGGCGCCCACGAGACGGACGCTGTTTGTCAGACGGCAACATCCATGCGCCCGAGCCCGCCGTTATATTCGGAACCTATCTGTGCCATGCTGCCGTAGGTGCCTACGTAGAGCCCCTTAAGGTTGATGATCAGTTTCTGTCCCACTGGCATACAGGCAAACAGGTCTGTTCCGTTGATGCCTATGATGATGCCCCCCGTCTCGTCCTGTACTGAAATCTGCTTGTAAAGGTTGCCTCCCTGGTCGTTTCCGTTGACAACGACGTGCAGTTGCAGGTCTTCGTCAACGAGTTTGTAGCCGCTTTTCTGGCTGAAGACATTGGCGTACTTTGTCTTGAGGTCGGCTATGGTAATGTGTGTGGTGAGGTCGGCCACTATCCCGTTGTTGCCATACGGCGGATTGTCGCCGAAGTCGGGAGCCTGCCAGTCGCCGTCCATGCAGGCGGTCAGACTGAGTGCAGCAAGTGTCAGTGCTGCTAATATGTTTGACTTTTTCATAAATATACCTTATTTATATATACGCAAGTGCGTTTAGAAACGGTAGTTGATATTCAGCATGAAGTTGAAGCCCTGAGCATAATACTTCTTGGGGTTACGCAGGAAGTTGTACGTACGGTTTGTCAGTTCACCGTCGTTGACGCTGTAGTTTGCACGACTCTGTTCGTATCCACCGGTGCAGAGGCTGCGGTTGTTGTTGATGTTGCACAGATTGAGGTTGATGCTGAGGGGATTTCTGCCTATGCGGAACTGCCGGCCTATTGAGGCGTCGAGGACGAAGCCGCCGTTGCCCTTGGCCTGTTCGGGAATGGCATATACCGATGTACCGTCCGTGTCGATGTATGCTCCGCCGTAGTTGTTTTGCGCCCAGAGATCCTGTACACTCTTAAGGCGTGACACGGGGCTGTAGCTCAGATATATGCGGTCGTAGTAGTTGCCGGTGAGTCCAAGGTACCATCCTGCCACGCGGTAGTTCAGTGCCACGCTGGCCGCAGCCAGCGGAGTTCCGCCCTCGCGCATGCCGTCTGCAAAGCACTCGGTACGCTTTAGCTGTCCGTTGTCGGAGAGCATATAGTCAACATCGGTGTTGCCCACGATTTCTGCCTCGGACCATGTTCCCAACAAAGTAATGTCGAAGTTGGTGGTGACATTGAATCTGGCACCCAGTTCCACACCGTAGTTGCGTTTGGTTATGTTTTGCGAGCTGACGTAGACAAAGCTGCTCTCGTTGTCGTCATAGAAGCATGACCATTCCGTGCCGTCGTATCTGTAGTTGTAGTATCCTGTCAGGTTGAGGTGCAGCCAGCTGTTGTTAAGTCCGTAGGTAATCTCTGCCGAGGCTATCTTCTCGTTCTTGAGGTTGTATACGAAGTCGTTCATTTTCTCGGGGCTGATGAAGGCGTCACGTGCGTTGGGTGCCTTGGCCTCGAAGCCCCCCCCCAGACTGAGGGTATGTCCGGCACCGAGGTTGAGGGTACTGGCCACTTTGACTCCTCCGTCCATAAAACCGGCTGCTCCGCTCTCGCCGAAACTGTTGTCGGCGAACAGACCGTTGCGCATCTTGCCGTCGCGCCACATGCGTGTGCCTCCCAGACGTGCCACGATGTAGTTATGGGTTATGCCCATGCCCCGTGCATAGGAGGCGTAGGCGTTGAACTTCTGCACCATGATGTTGTAGTCGTAGCCGTAGCGGTCTCCTGTGTTGACGCGGCGTCCGGGGTTGTTGAGGTCGTAGTCGGTGCGTGGGTCGGTATCGACGTATGAGCCTACAAGGTGGTGGTCAGTATTGTGGAAATATTCGCCGCCCAGGAGGTCTTCCAACGTTTGGTAGTGCATACCCTGCGTGTTGCTAAGCTGTATGCCGGCATTGAATTTGCCGTTCTTGTCGGTGTTCCAGCTGAAGTTGCTGCCGAGCGACGCAGTCATGTGGTCGTTGTGGCGAGCCTGTATCCAGTATATAGCGTCGCTCTGCGTCCTGTTGAGCTGTTGGTTGGCGAAGTAGAGGCGGTCAAAGTCAATCTGGCGTGCCCGTGCTCCGCTCTGCCAGTATTCCCTGGCCGTGTTGTAGGCATTGATGTTGTTGTTGCTGCCGTCGGTGTCGCCCCACACGTCATAGTTGTACGATGGGAAGTTCTTCCAATAGTCCGGTGCAGGGTTGGTGCCGCTGTAGTCCAGTTTGGTGCTGCTGTAGAACTGGTAGCGGAACATTGCACTGGTGGTCAGTTTCATGTCCTGGTTTATCTGCCAGTCCCATGTCAGCAATGCCGTGGGAGCAAAGTCGTTGACAACGCGGCTTGCGCGCTTCTTCCCGTTCTGATAGCCCCAATAGGGGTTGTACAGACGGTCGTTGGCCAGCCAGTATGCCTCGTCAGTGCTTGCTCCCTGTTGGGCACGTTCCGTGGGATTGCCCCATGTGGCCAGGTTGAGGGAGTGTCCGTTATCCCATTTCTTCTGGACGGAAAGCAGGTAGGACAGGCTGTTGTAGAAGATGCCTTCCGATGCTGCCGTCTCCATGTTGCTCCAGCGGTATGACAGCGAACCGTAGAAAGCCCATCCGCGCTTGCCGATACCCGTTCCGTGCGAGAACATGCCGCGCAGGGTATAGTTGCGGTTCAGTCCGCTGAGAGTCAGCTTGCTGCCAGTGCTCATGGCCGAGGCGCGGAAGTCGTAATTGGTGGCACCGCCCAGACCGGGCATGGCGAAGGCGTTGCTCTCGAACGGGTTTGTCGCATCCTTGTTGCGTGCGGCGTCGTTCATTCCGCCGATGTTGGAGAACTGGAAGCGTCCGTTCTCCACATGATTGGCCATGACTCCGTTTATGTACACGTCGTTGTACTTGTTGTCCAGAGCGCGGAATTTGAACCTGGCCGCACTCCATGTCCATCCGATATTACTGGTGTAGACATTGTTGGAGGAGCCCACCTGGATTATGTCGGATGTCATGTCATCATCCTCTCCGAGCTGGGATTCCGAAATGGTGAAATCCTCGGCACCGTTTGCCATGAAAGTGGAGTCCGCCTCCGGCTCCTGTCTGCTCTGGGCGTATCCGCATGTGGAAGCCAGCAGGAAAAGAGCCGTCAGTTGATACATTCTTTTCATCATGCTATTGTGTTTTAATAATGTTTTTAACCTTGACAAAGTTCGGAAAATAATCTGTAAATGTGCCGGCGACGACTATTTTTTTTAGCAAATGCACCTGTCCTATCAAAAAAAACGTTAACTTTGCACTGCGTGATTACGATGGGATAATGTACCCGTCGACAAGACAAATAAGTAGCAGAAACGGATGAAAAAAGTTTTTTTCCTGTTGTTTTGCCTTTGTGCATTACCGGCTGCGATGCACATTTCCGCCCAAGAGCGCAAATTGCAGATGCATGCCGTAGCTTTTTACAATCTTGAGAATCTTTTTGACACCTGCCACGACGAGGGCAAGAACGACTGGGACTTTCTGCCGGACGGTTCGTACCACTGGAACAAGGTGAAATATGAGCACAAGCTGGCCAACCTGGCGCGTGTGCTTTCCGAACTCGGTACGGACAAACTGCCATACGGCGCCAGCATCATCGGTGTCAGCGAGGTGGAGAACTCCAGGGCACTGGATGACCTGATGGCGCAGCCGGCCATGAGCAAGCGAGGCTTCCGCTATGTGCACATTGAAGGGCCGGACAAGCGCGGCGTGGACTGCGCACTGATATACAATCCGCGTGCTTTCCAGGTAGCAAGGGCTTTCAACAAGGACTATGTCTACGAGAACGGCGACACGGTGCGCCGCACGCGCCCTTTCTTCTGTGTGCAGGGTAAACTGGCCGGTGACAATGTCACTGTGATAGTGTGCCACTGGCCCAGCCGTGCTGCGGACAGTATGTTTCGCGAATACGGCGGCAGGCAGGTGCGCGCACTGACGGACAGCATCCTTGAGGCCGACCCCACGCAGCACATCATGGTGATGGGTGACATGAACGATGACCCCGACAACGCTTCCATGGCGCTGTCTCTCGGTGCACGACGCAGTGTGAAGGACGTTAAGAAAGGCGATTTTTACAACCCCTGGTGGGACATCCTGCGCAAGAAAGGGCAGGGTACGCTGAGTTATAAGGGCGCATGGAACCTGTTTGACCAGATAGTGCTGGGGCGCAGTCTGATAGACGAATACAAGGCCGACACGTACAATAGGTTGACGCTTCACTCGTACCATATTTTCAAACGCGACTACCTGCTTCAAAACGAGGGTGCAGGCAAAGGCACGCCAAAGCGCACGCATTCGCGCGGAGTGTGGCTGGACGGATACAGCGACCACCTGCCGGTGGTGACGTATCTGGTGAAGGCAAACTGAACAAAAGACGATAACCAAACAAACCCTTTAAATATTATACAACAATGACAAGTTACAAGGAATTGGGTCTGGTGAACACCCGTGAAATGTTCGCCAAGGCTGTGGCAGGTGGCTATGCCATTCCTGCATTCAACTTCAACACTATGGAGCAGATGCAGGCCATCGTACAGGCTGCCGTGGAGTGCAAGTCTCCCGTTATCATGCAGGTTTCCAAGGGTGCACGCGCCTATGCCAACGGCACAATCCTGCGTTACATGGCACAGGGTGCCGTGGAGTATGCCAAGGAACTGGGTTGCGAGAATCCCCAGATAGTACTGCACCTGGATCATGGTGACAGTTTTGAGATTTGTAAGGAGTGTATCGACAACGGTTTCTCTTCAGTGATGATCGACGGTTCACACCTCCCCTACGAGGAGAACATCGCCCTGACAAAGAAGGTCGTTGACTATGCACACGCCCACGACGTGACCGTAGAGGCAGAGCTGGGTGTCCTGGCAGGTGTCGAGGATGAGGTCTCTTCTGCCGTGTCGCACTACACCAAGCCCGAGGAGGTCGTTGACTTCTCTACCCGTTCAGGCTGCGACTCTCTGGCCATCTCCATAGGTACCAGCCACGGTGCATACAAGTTCACCCGCGAGCAGTGCACCGTAGATCCCCAGACCGGCAAACTCGTTCCTCCTCCATTGGCGTTCGGCATTCTGGCCGAGATAGAGAAGCAGCTGCCTGGTTTCCCCATCGTTCTGCACGGTTCTTCTTCAGTTCCCCAGGACGAGGTTGACACCATCAATGCCTTCGGCGGCAAGTTGCCCGATGCAGTCGGCATACCCGAGGAGCAGCTCCGTCAGGCATCCAAGAGCGCGGTTTGCAAGATTAACATCGACTCAGACTCACGTCTGGCCATGACCGCAGCTATCCGCAAGCACTTCGCGGAGCATCCCGATCACTTCGATCCCCGTCAGTATCTGAAGCCTGCACGCGAGAACATGAAGAAGATGTACATTCACAAGATTATGAACGTACTTGGTTCTAACGACAAACTTTAATAGACAGACACTCATCTTTTTCTAATTATATTAAGTTTTGATTGGGAAGGGTGCGACGTGATGTCGCGCCCTTTTTTGTGGCAATCAACAGAGCACGGGTTGCCTCCGTTCTTTTTGCCTACAGAGCCTGTAAATGCTCTTATGTGTACGTTTATAAAAAACAAGGTGTTCAAGATTGACGTGTGTCGCCGTCAATCTTGAACACCGGTCTGGCTATTGTCTCTGTCCGTCGGTTTACAGAGTCCTAGTCCTCCCACTCCTCTTCGTCGTAGTCCTCGATTTCGTATTCGCCCTCGTCAAGGAACTCTATTTCACTGTCCTCGCCCTCGTCATGCATTTCGTTGTGCATCGTGTCAAGGTCTTTGTTGCGATGTACTATGCTGTCCTCGTGGGTTATGGCAGCAATCTTGTTGCTTTCGGCATTGAGTGCCGTCCACAGAAGATCCTTCAGTTCTGTGATGCCTTTCTGTGCCACGGCGGAGATAAACACCACGGGCAGGTCGGTGGGCAGGTCTTCTGACAGCATTTGTTGCAGTTCGTCGTCCAGAAGGTCGCTTTTGGTAACGGCAAGGATGCGCTGTTTGTCCATGAGTTCAGGGTTGAACGTGGCAACCTCGTTGAGGAGAATCTCGTATTCCCTGCGGATGTCGTCGGTGTCGCCAGGAACCATGAACAGGAGAAGTGAATTGCGTTCAATGTGGCGCAGGAAACGCAGTCCCAGACCGCGTCCCTCGCTGGCTCCCTCTATGATGCCGGGGATGTCTGCCATGACGAAGGATTGTCCGTCGCGGTATGGCACTATGCCCAGCGATGGTTCCATTGTCGTGAACGGGTAGTCGGCAATCTTGGGCTTGGCACTGGAGAGGCTGGAAAGCAGCGTGCTTTTACCGGCATTTGGGAATCCCACAAGTCCTACGTCGGCCAGCAGCTTAAGTTCCATGATGACGGTCATTTCCTGCATGGGTTCGCCAGGCTGGGCATAGCGCGGAGCCTGGTTGGTGGAGGTGGCGAAGTTCCAGTTGCCCAGTCCTCCGCGTCCTCCGCGCAGGAGTATCACCTCCTGTCCGTCTTCCTTGACATCGCAGATGTATTCTCCGGTTTCGGCATTGTATACCACGGTGCCGCATGGCACGTCTATGTATTTGTCCTCACCGTCGGCACCTGTGGACTTGTTCTTGCCGCCGTTTTCGCCATGTGTGGCGAATATGTGTCTGTCGTATCGTAGGTGCAGCAACGTCCAGTAGTTGTGGTTGCCACGCAGGATGACGTGTCCTCCGCGTCCTCCGTTGCCGCCGTCTGGTCCTCCGTTGGGAGCGTATTTGGCACGGTGCATGTGCATGGAACCGCGCCCGCCTTTTCCGGAACGGCATACAATCTTGACGTAGTCTACAAAGTTACTTTCCATCGGGGTTTGCTGTGTGTCGGTCTGTGTTGTGGCACAATGGTGCCGTTTGGTCGAGGATTATGCCTGTGCGTCTATGGTCTTGAAGATGGCTTCGAGCATGCCTTCCTTGCTGCCAAGTTCTGCCCATGAGAATGTGTTGCGTATGCCCTCCTTGGCGAACCATTCGGAGAGCGGTGCAGTCTGTGAACGGTATACGGCAAAACGCTTTCTGATGGTTTCCTCGTTGTCGTCGGCACGTCCCTGCTCCTGTGCGCGGCGCAACAGACGTTGCATCAGAACGTCTTCGCTGACGATGAGTTCTATCATCAATCCCATGTCGTCTCCCCTCTCGGTGAGCATCTTTTTCAGAGCCTCGGCCTGTGGTATGGTGCGCGGGAATCCGTCGAAGATGACACCCTGCCCTGCTGGGAAACTGTCGTAGGCCTCGGCCAGTATGTCTATCATGAGTTCGTCTGGCAGCAATTGACCGTTGTCTATGTAGCCCTGTGCTGTCTTGCCGAGTTCCGTGCCGGCCTTGATCTGTGCACGCAGCACATCGCCGGTGCTGATGTGTCCCATTTTGTAGCGTGCCACTATCTCGTCGCTGTATGTGCCCTTGCCTGAGCCTGGGGCACCGAAGATTATAATGTTTTTCATATTGTTGAAATGTTGTGTCTTATTTGCGGGAAGCCCGGTGCTTAGGCATGTGGCCGGCACTGGGGTGGGAAGGATGCGTGCATTGTGTCACGGTACCAGTGTGTAGATATCTTTCAGTCCGCGTCCCAGTCCGTTATAGTCAAGGCCGTAGCCTAAGATGAAATCGTTAGGAATTTCCATTGCCGTATATCTGACATCCAGTTTCACCTGTAGCTTTTCCGGTTTCAGCAGGAGGGTGCAGATGTCTATGCTTTGCGGATTCTGGCGTTTCAGTGTGTCTATCATGTGAGCCATGGTTATTCCGCTCTCCACGATGTCCTCGACAATGATGACGGGACGCCCGGTGATGTCTGTGTTGAGGCCAATGACCTCGCGCACAGTTCCTGTGGATGACGTTCCGTCGTAGGATGCCAGTTTGACAAAGGACACCTCAACTGGCAGCGTTATTTCGCGCATCAGGTCTGCCGCGAAGACGAAAGCTCCGTTGAGCACAACGAGAAACACTGGCGATGTCCCCTCATAGTCCCGGTTTATCTCCGTGGCCACACGGTGCACCTGCTCCAGGATCTTTTCCGCGGGAATGAATGGGGTGAATGTCTTGTCCAGGACTTGTATGGTGTCCATCTTGTCAGTTGGTGTTATGAATATGGTATTCCTAATAATGCAAAGGTAGCAAAAAAACTCCAAAGTCGTGGCGGCACTATGTCGTTGTTTTGAGTTTTTTTGTATCTTTGTGCTGAAAACAAACCCAAACGTATTGTCATTTGTTATGAGACACTGTTTTTACATGCTGGCCGGTAGCCTTGTGCTGTTTTTGTTTCTTGCGGCATCCGGTGACGCGAGTGCTCAGACGCAGACTGAGAAGTTCGTGCCTGGAAGCACCGTTGAGGGAGTCAGCTATTTCCTGCCGCGCACTGCACTCCGCGTGGGCGGCAAAGCTGAGAAAAGGGTGGTGACGCCGGGTGATTTTAATATGTATGCTTTCAAATACATGCGTTTGCAGGATGTTCCCGTCCGTCCGTCCGTCACTTGGACACTGAAGGAGATAACCATGCAACCCTATGGCGTTCCAGACAAGGCCAAAGCATACAGCATCAAGTTGAAAAGCCGCACCGTGGCTCCACTTGTAAGTCTGAGCCGCGAGGGTCTGCTCCTCGGTATAAACACCGCTGAGGCCGAGGAGACAGTATTGCCGCCACTGCCTGCAGTGCGTGTCCTGGAGAAGGGCATACCGTCGTCCGTGGCCAGGCAGTACATGAACAGGGAGATGTTGCAGGCTGGCTCTGCCGCCAAGATGGCCGAACTTGTGGCACGCGAGATATACGACATGCGTGAGAGTCGCGACGCACTCATCCGCGGAGAGGCTGACAATGTGCCTAAGGACGGTGCACAGCTGAAACTGATGCTTGATAACCTGGATGCCCAACAGCGTGCACTCATGAGCCTGTTCGGCGGCTCCGTAGATATCAGTGAGGTATGTTTCGTGATGGATGTCGTTCCGGACGTCGAAGACGACAAGTCGCTTCTTTTCCGCTTCTCCAAATGGACTGGGCTTGTTGATTCCGACGATATGTCGGGTGTGTCGTATTATATATCTGTCCGTCGCATCGGTGATCTTCCTGAGCCTTCTGCCGAGGCAGGCATAGAGGCGAAAAAAGGAAAGTTGGAGCGTGCTGTCCGTTACAATGTTCCGGCACGCACGGAAATCAGCATATTCAACGCAGAGAAAGTTTTTGTCAGACAGGAAGTACCTTTGGCACAGTTCGGCTATGAGGAGATACTTTCCAACGTTCTTTTCGACAAGATGTCCACTACCGAGGTTACATTCTTCCAGAGCACAGGCGGTATAAGGAAAATAAAGGGCGACGCGGCAAGGTAGATGTAAAGTTACAAGGAGCATATACTATGTTGGTATACGATACCCCGGCCTGGCTCAGTGCCGGCTCTACAGGCAAGGGCGAGGAGCTGAGCGAATCGCGGGCTTTTGGCCATGGCGAGCCGTTGTCGCTTCCGCGCCAGACCCATTCCGATCATGTCGCACGTGTTGTTTCTTTCGGACGTCCGGAGGATACCGATGCGGTGTTCACAGATGTTCCCGGTCTGTGCCTTGCCGTCAAGACTGCCGATTGTATCCCCGTTCTTCTTTACGACCACAGCCAGAGGATGGTGGCGGCCATACATGCCGGATGGAAGGGTACGGTGCAGTACATCGTTGGAAAGACAGTCATGGCCATGAAGTCGGCTGGCAGCGACCTTTCAGCCATCATCGGCCCCGGTATTTCGTGCGAGTCATTCGAGGTGGGTGACGAGGTTTACGGACGTTTCCTTGCTGAAGGTTTCCCTATGGAGCGCATTGCCTGCCGCTACTCGGACGGCAAGTGGCACATAGATTTGTGGGATGCCAACCGCTGGGTGCTGGAACAGTGCGGTGTACGCGACATACATGTTGCTGCCATAGACACCATGACATCCCCCCTGTATTATTCCGCCCGCCGCGAAACGATAAACACTGGCCGCAATTATAATTGGATAGAGATTAAACGGTGAGCGGTGAACGGGTCATGTGTAAAATAGAAGCTTATGTAAAGGCGGCAAGCAATCCTTTCTGTACCAGCATGCGGTCGCATGTGATTATGGGTTGCAGGTCGGCTGGGAACTCGGTACTGTCGCCTCCGGTGACGAAGACAATGAGATCGGGATACAGAGCCAGAGTGTGCCGTATGTAGCCCTCTGTCTCCCAGCGCACGCCGTTTATTGCACCGCTTCGCATGGCTGTGGCGGTGTCGTGTCCGAGGACGGGCGGATGTCCGTGACCGGTGTCCAGCAAGGGTAGTGCCGAGGTGTGTTCGTGCATGGCTTTGAGACGCAATGCCGTTCCCGGCGAGATGGCACCGCCGAGTATGGTTCCGTCGCTGCCGATAACATCGAAGGTGAGACATGTTCCAGCATCTATTATCAGCAAGGTTCTGCCCGGACACATGCTTCGCGCTCCGATGTCAGCCGCTACACGATCGGCCCCGAGGCCGTGCGGTATTCTTTTTAACCATCTGCCTGTCTCCGGCGACTGCCATGTCAGCATTCTGCACCGCGGATGTCGGGCTACCTCTTCCGGCAGAGCCGTTTTCCCGGCGACATTGCAGACAAGTACAGCCTCTGTCGTGTCAAGCAACTGTCTCCATTCCTCCGTCTTCCTGATGCCGCAGTTGTCGGCCACGGCGGTTTTCATGCGGGTGTTACCTATATCGAAGAGTAAGTACATGCGGGTGTATCGTATCGTTTGCGTATTCTTTATGTTTTGCTGTCGGGTTTCGCTACGGCACTCACCGCCACAGTCACCATGCAGCACAGCATTACCCACCAGAAGAATGTGGCGAAGCCCCAACTGTCTGCCAGATAGCCCGCGAGCATGCCAGGCAGCATCATGCCGAGAGCCTGGAGGGCTGTGCAGATGCTGAACACACTGGTGCTTCTCTCTCCCCTGGAGAAATAGACAAGGAACAACATATAGGCCGTGAATCCGAATCCGTACCCCAACTGCTCCAGAGCCACACACCCGTTTATCTGCCATAGGGACGAGGGTTGTGCCATGGCCATATATATGTATACCGCATCCGGCAGAGATATTGCCATTATCATGGGCCACCACCAGCGTTTCAGACCGTGTCTGCTTACAAGCCATCCGCCCACTATGCCGCCGGCCAGCAGTCCGGCCACGCCTATTGTGCCGTATGCCACGCCCACGGTCTCCGTTGTCAGTGCCAGTCCGCCTTCGGCGATGCCGCGTAGCATGAAAGGCTGTGCCATCTTGGCCAGTTGCGCTTCGGGGAAACGGAACAGAAGCATGAAGAGGACGGCTCCCCATATTCCTTTCTTGGAGAAGAAAATGCGCAGGGTGTGCGCAAAGGAATCAATAATCCCCTCGTTCTTCTCGTCTTTCTTCCCGCCATGATTCTTGTTCTCGATTTTTGGCAAGGTCGTGTTGTGCCATGCCGCCAGAGCCATCATCAGTACTGCCGCCAGTGCCAGAACAATGCTCCATGACACTGTAGTCGCATAGTGCCTTTGCAGTATGCCGGCCATGAAAACCAGACCGCCCTGGCTGAATATCGTGCCTATGCGGTAGAATGTCGACCTCCACCCCACGTACAGAGCCTGCTCTTTTTCCGTCAGCCCGAGTATGTAGAAGCCGTCGGCTGCAATGTCGTGCGTGGAACTGCTGAAGGCCATAAGCCAGAAGAATGCCAGTGTCATCCTGAGCCACATATCTGTTTGCAGACTCAGGGCCACGCCTGCCAGCGATGCCCCCACGAGTATCTGCATGGCCAGAATCCACCAGCGTTTTGTCCTCAGGCTGTCCACTATGGGACTCCACAGAGGCTTTATGACCCATGGCAGATACAGCCACGAGGTGTACAGAGCCAGTTCCGTGTTTGTCAGATCCATGTTGGTGTACATCACCGTCGACAGCGTCATCACCGCCATGTAAGGCAGAGCCTCGGCAAAGTACAGTGTCGGCACCCATGTCACGGGGGACAATCCGCCACCGGCGGCATTTTCAAAAGATGTCGTCCTGGCATCGCCTGAGGTCTGGTCACTGTTTTTCTTCATAAACTTTCTGCGTCCTCGGTGCCGCACACATTATTATTCATATTGTTTGTTCCTGTTCTGCCGCGTAGCATGACGGCCATTACAATCCATGCTGCCGGTGCGCACAGAGTGTCAAGCATGAAGAAGCCGCCGTATGTCATCTTTTCCAGCAGGAATCCGCTCACTGCCATGGGTAACAATATGCTCAGGCTTATGACGGGAATGTATAGCGGGTTTACAGCATTTCTATATCGTTCTCCGGAAATTTTCTCTATATATCCCCTGCACGAGTTCAGCCCCAGACCGAAGAACGCCTGTGCGAGGAAAGTATACACGGACAGCATCACCGCCCCTTCCGGCCTTAGCCATGTCATTGCCAGGTATACCGCCGGAGACAGTCCCAGACACACCGTCAGCGGCCATTTCATACGCTCCTCTCCCAGACGCTGCTGCATGGTTCTTCCGGCTGTCACTCCAAGCAGGAATGCAATCACTCCGATGGTGCCTTGGGCGAATCCGACTTCCTGCAGTGTACATCCCAGACCTCCCTGCCTCGGACTTGCCAGCAGGAATATTGTCCTGCTGTAGAACATCATCCCCTGAGGCATGAGTATAAGCATCAGTACCGCCACCTGCCTTACCTGTTCCGCCAGCATCAGCGGCTGTCGCCGGCGGTATGGCATCAGCCTGTTTCCGGGACTTGTCAGTAGCATGGCGTTTATAATCGTAAGGCACATGTATACCCCGGCCAGCATGTAGCATCCTAACGCCCATGAATACGTAATGGCTCTCTGTCTGAAATATATCTGAAACACTCCCACTGCCATTATCATAAGTCCGTAGGTCAGCACCGTAGCCATCTGCGATGCCAGCGTTCTCAGCGTGTCCTGATACTCTGTGGCATTGCCTCCGGTGCGCCGTTCATAGTACCGGCGTGCCAGCATGTCGTGCCATGCGCTCAGCCAGCTTATCCCCAGAAGCATTGCCGGCATCCACGTTTTCCACTTGCCAATCGTCAGTGCAAAGACAGTGAGCGCAAGTGTCAGCGACACTTCAGCCGCATGCAGCCACAACCGCCCTCCGCCTGTTCCCGGCATTGTCCTCCTCATCAGCGGCTGCGCCGCCCACGGCACCAGCATCACAGATGCAAAGAGGGTGGACATAGCCACCCCCTTATCAGTTTGCAGGAACATTATCAGAGCCACAAAGGTAACCACCGCCGAAGGTATCTCGTTGGCGGCAAAGAGAGTGAGCGTCCACCATCCTCCTTTGTTGCGTTTTCTCATGTGTTTAGTATGAACGTGCAATCAGCACACGCGCCACGGCAGGCTTGCCGCTGACCATGTCTACGCCCGGCGTCTGTTCCACGCCGAAAGGCACACATCTTATCGTGGCCTGCGTCTCCTCCTTTATTCTCGCCTCCGTCTCGGCAGTGCCGTCCCAGTGACAGAGGAAGAAACCGCCGTCCTTCACACGTTCCTTGAATTCCTCGTAGTTGTCGCACTCGTATATGCGTGCGTCGCGTGCCTCTTTGGCTTTGTTGAAGATGTTCTTCTGTATCTCGTCCAGCAGGTTCTTCACGTACTGTTCTATGCCCTCTACAGGAACGTTTTCCTTCTCCAGTGTGTCGCGGCGCATCACCTCCACCAGTCCCTGTTCCAGGTCGCGTGCACCAAGCACTAGGCGCACGGGCACACCCTTCAGCTCGTAGTCGGCAAACTTGAACCCCGGACGTTTGTTGTCAGCGTTGTCGTATTTGACGCTCACACCCATAGCCTTCAGGGCGTTCACTATCTCCGTAGCCTTGGCATCCAGCTGTTCCTTCTGTGCCGGCTTGCCTATGGGTATTATCACCACCTGTATTGGAGCCAGTGCCGGAGGCAGAACCAGACCGTTGTCGTCCGAATGCGTCATTATCAGTGCGCCCATCAGGCGGGTGCTCACACCCCAGCTTGTGGCCCAGGCATATTCCGGCTTATTCTCCTTGTTGAGGAACTGTACGTCGAATGCCTTGCCGAAGTTCTGACCCAGGAAGTGGCTTGTGCCGCTTTGCAGAGCCTTGCCGTCCTGCATCATGGCCTCGATGGTGTATGTGTCCAGTGCTCCGGCAAATCGTTCCGTCTCGCTCTTCACGCCCTGCACCACGGGTACGGCCATATAGTTTTCGGCGAAATCGGCATACACCTTCAGCATCTGCCTGGCACGTTCCTCTGCCTCCTCGCGTGTGGCGTGTGCCGTGTGTCCCTCCTGCCACAGGAACTCCGCCGTGCGCAGGAACAGACGTGTGCGCATCTCCCAGCGCATGACGTTGCACCACTGGTTCACCAGAAGCGGCAGGTCACGGTAGGACTGTATCCAGTTCTTGAAGGTGTTCCATATTATCGTTTCCGATGTCGGGCGTATTATCAGTTCCTCCTCCAGTCTTGCCGCCGGATCCACAACCACGCCGTCCTTGGTCTCGTTTGTCTTCAGACGGTAGTGTGTCACCACGGCGCACTCTTTGGCGAAGCCCTCCACGTGTTCGGCCTCTCTGGACAGGAAGCTCTTGGGAATGAGCAGCGGGAAGTAGGCGTTCTGCACTCCCGTCTCCTTGAACATATCGTCCAGTATGCGCTGCATCTTTTCCCAGATGGCATATCCGTATGGCTTTATCACCATACATCCGCGCACATCGCTTTGCTCTGCCAGGTCGGCTTTCACCACCAGCTCATTGTACCATTTAGAGTAATCCTCGCTTCTTTTTGTGAGGAAATCCAGTTCTTTTGCCATATATCGTATATGTATAATGTAAATATCTATGTGCAAAGGTACGAATAAGCACGAGAAGTGCAAAATAAAGCTGACTTTATTTTGCACTTCCCGGCACGAGTACTGTAGGACCTTTATAATCAGTTCCTGTTAATCCCTCTGCGTTAATTGTCTTCGGCTTTGTTAAAGGAGGGCATCTTGTTGAGAACAAAAACAACGATGACAGCGATTACTGTTGTCACACCTATTGCACCGCCGAGTCCATCATGTCCATTGAGTCCTAAAATACATGCGACAATTACAAATAGAGCAGCCAATATAGCTCCAAGCCACTGACCTGTTCGGCTTTGTTTCAAACCGTTTGTGACAATAGTTTCTTCAGTCTTTATTCTATGATTGACCTGTGCTTCTGCCATCTTTAATATTCTGTCAGTCGCACCAGGTAGTATTTGCTCGTATTTTGCAAAGTCGTCAGGAGCGGGCAATGGGCCACTGTAGCTTTTTTGCTCTATTTGTGTAAATATGGCGGCTTTTATTTTATCCCTATCATCCGCAGGCAAATTTTCAATATGTTCTATTATAGAATGTAGTTCATTGGATGCGTCTTCAGGAACGGGCGGCAACTTGCTTGGTGTATCTTTCTTTTCTGACATCATCCTATTTCCCTCTTAGCATTGCATATTGTATATCATATCCTATGGCCTGCCAATCGCTTCTTAGGTCATCGGCATCGTCTCTCTGCATATAACTACTGAATGTAGTATAGTTTCCGCTAATATTACCAAGTGTTCCTATCCCCCATAAAAAGGAGAGTCCGTTAGCTCTCTTTTTTGCGATTAAGCCTTTCATAATTGCTGTAGAACTGTTTTCGTGTTGTAAAGGTACGAAAAATATTCATAAAACTGTATGCGTTAATAAGAAAAGTGTGGAAAATGTCTGTATTGCAATGATTAGAACAGCAGGTCTCATGGGTGCTTGTTCCTCCTGTCTTGTCATCGGCCCGGACTTAGGCGGATACATATATACAACGAACCATGCTGTCGTTTTGTGGCAGCATGGTGTCATTTTATTCACACATATTCCTTCGCTGCATCAAAGCAGGGGCACGCCTTGTGCGGGTCTAGGTCGTTGTGCCCCAGGACGATGGCGTCGTGGTATTGCCTCCGCAGAGTGTCAATCAGTTGTCGCAAGGATTCCTTCTGTGCCTCGGTGCGTGTGTCAGCAGGTCTGCCGTCTTCGTCCAGGCCACCCTCGTAGCAGATGCCGATGGAGTACCTGTTGTGGTTGGTACAGTGTGCGCCGACGCGGCTTTCCGGTCGTCCTGTCTCTACAGTTCCGTCACGTAGCACCACATAGTGATAGCCAATTCCGCTCCATCCACGCTTGCGATGCCATGTGTCTATGACGGAGGCCGGTGAGGACTGCCCCGGACTTACGCCGGAGCAGTGTATAATAATTATTGTTATACGTCTCATGGCTGTTGTCAGAATCCCATGCAGGAGGTTACGCCGAAGGTGGTGGCCACAGCGGTGAGAACGGTGATGATGACTTGTATTACTTTCTTCCAGATTTCTTTCTTCATGATGTTCATGTGTCGTTTTTTTGTTGTTTTTTGTTGTTTGCTCTTTCTGTCGCCCCGCCGCCGTTGTGGTGGCGGGGCTGTCTTTCAGTTGCTTTTCAGTAGTCCCCCCGTGATGGGGGGAGGGCAGAGGTTCAGTCTCCGAGTCCGCCCTCGTCACTGTCGCCGTTTCCGCCCGTGCCGCTGTTGTCCTCGGGCTTTATGGTTGCCAATGCGTTCAGGCGCTCTCGCTCTGCCTTGCGTGCTGCAATCTGTGACTCTCGCGTGCCGACAAACTGGAATGTAGCCACATTTCTCAAATCCTGGAACTTGACGCTTGGAGCCCAGCGCACGTTCACTTTCTTTATCATTCCGGCGTGGAAACTCTCAGCGTTGTCAGCGGCATCGCTTACGAGGGATACATAGAAGGTGCCAAGGTCGCCCAGAGTGATTCTGTTGCCAAGAAGAATCTGTTCTCGTATGCAGTTTGTCAGCTGTGTGGCTACGGCCATGATGTCGCCCTTGTTGTACTTGCTGTCGTGCGATGTCATGTGCTCGGCTATTTTGTCCAGATCCAGATTCTGGACGTACTGTGCCACGGGGTAGGTCTTGTTGCCGCTTTTCGGATCGCCCGGCTGCTCGTTTCTCACCATCAAAGAATAGTTAATTGCCATAATGTGTTCTGTCCCTCTCCCCCCTGTTGTTGTACTGGCGCGCGACTGTTCCTGTCTCTTGCCTGTTGTCTGCCGGAGGCGGGGGAGCGGGACCGAGATTTGCTCCGGCAGGGGTTAGTGATTCAGTGTTCTTTTGTCATGACGCTGCAAAGGTACGGCGATAACTGGCGGAATGAAAGCCTTTTTCTTTCACCGCTCTGTTTCCGTCATCTTCCTGTCGCAAAACGCCGTTTCCCCCTCCCACTGCACGTCACTTTCCGTCATGTCCCCGTCATGTCCCCGTCGTGTTCCCGTCGTCCCCTTCGCCCGCTTCTCCCCTTTTCCGCATGTTGCCCACGGGAAGTACCGGAAAGGTTGTGGGGGCAGAAACCGGCATCCGTTTTCGCGCGCGAGTATTATAATAAATAATGTGTAGGGCGGGTGAGAGAGGGAACGGTGAGCGGATGAGAGAGGTGAACGGGAAGTTGTTGTAATGAAATTTCAATGAGATGCTGGCCATTCACGGAGGTGTTGAAACGCTCTCTCGGGTGCGTTCTCGCGATGCCAGAAATGAGACATCGTGATGTTGCGGTTCAGACACCGTGGTCTTGGAGGCCAAGACCATTGAGCTTGGCCTCCAAGACCACGGTCTTTCGCCCCGAAGACCGCGATGTCTTTTTGGATGGTATGCGAGACACCGCTCACAGGACGGCATGAGGTGCATAAATGTGTCCGCACGGCATGCTCGCGTGTTGTCACAATATCCTGTGGTACAATAATATACTGGTAAGACGGCATGAACGGCGGAAGATACTTGGAGCATTGGGAGTCTACGTAGTCTGTCCCTCTCCTCCTTTCCTATACGCCCTCCCCCGACTTTTCTACCGAAGACATCGGCATGACGCCGTCAGTCACGATGCTTATGTGTAAATATTTTTCAATATAACGGATGGGAAAGGGCGTGGGGTGGTTAGAGGATGAGAGGGCAGCAGTGGAGAGAGGGCTGACCTTTAGACTTTAGTTACGGTGTTAAATACATGGTGTATAATTTGCATGATTACACGTTTTTTGATATATTTGCAACGTTGCAGGTGCTTCTGGCACTCGTAAATATCTCTCGTGAGTATGAAAAACAGGTGCGTTTCAGGAGCAATAACAGAGGTAGAAATATCTCAAATGGATGGTAATTCGCAGATATGCCCTCCATTGGTTTCTGTCTGTATGCCGGTGTACAATGCCTCAAAATTCCTGCGCGAGTGTATGGACAGCGTGTTGTCCCAGACCTTTGGAGATTTTGAGTTCGTTATCGTTGATGACGGTTCTACGGATGACAGCGTCAGTATAGTTGAGTCTTACGCGGATTCCAGAATAAGACTTATCAGGAATAGACATGACTACATCGGTTCGCTGAATATACTACTGCGTGAGGCACGCGGAAAATACATTGCGCGGATGGATGCAGATGATGTGATGATGCCATATAGACTGAAGGCTCAAACTGGCTATATGGAAAAACATACAGAGGTGGGAGTACTTGGTGGTGGAATGCAACAAATTGGAGAACAGCATAGCACCCTAATTCCACTTCATAAGGTCACGATGCAGGACATGATCAATTCTTGCTGTATAGCACATCCTTCAGTAATGATGAGAACTTCTGTGTTGAAGCAATATGGGTTATGCTATGAAGAGGATTTTAAATATGCAGAAGATTATCGTTTCTGGATGCAATTGATGAAGAATGGTATTGTAATCCATAATCTGTCTGTACCTATAATAAAATACAGAATTTCAGGAAATCAAATAACCTCACGGCATTCTGCGGAACAGTTTGATAAAAGCAATAAAATCAAGGAGGATGGTGCCAAATGGCTGCTTGGAAAGATAAAGGAGGTGTCTTATGAGACTTCCAGTATCCCTAAATCAACTAATCTGCTGACTATAGTCATACCATTTCTTAACGAGCGAGAGGAGGTCGGTAATACGGTAAGAAGCATCAGAAATACAGCTGGAAACAAGGTAGATATCGTAGTTGTGGACGACCATTCAGATGATAACTATGATTATAGAGCCGACCTTGCTTACTTTAATGTGACATATATATATAATGATTGCCGTATAGGAGCAGCCGCATCAAAAGAAAAAGGAGTCCGTTTGGCTTGTACTCCATATTTTCTTCTACTTGATGCGCACATGCGTTGTTTTACGAGTGGTTGGCATAATGTTATAGTTGCAGAGTTGCAAAAAAATGACAGGCAAATTCTTTGCTGTCAAACGAAAGCATTGCACAAAGACGAAAAGCAGATTGTTTCGGAAAAGGGTGTAATGCCAACTTATGGGGCGTATATACTTTTTGACTATAATAATTATATCCCTGGGATACATTGGAACGACAGTGGATACCAAGGAAAATTAACTGGCAACAGAATAGCGTGCATACTGGGTGCTGGCTATGCTGCGAGCAAAAAATATTGGTCGTATATCAAAGGGTTGGAAGGGCTTATGCATTATGGAAGCGAAGAGGCCTATCTTAGTTTGAAGGCATGGCTTGAAGGTGGGGGATGTAGTTTGCTTCCTGAAGTGTTTTTTGGCCATATCTATAGAGCAACTCCACCATACAGAATCATTACGTCCCAAATGCATTATAACCATTTCGTCATTTCTGCAACTTTATTTCCTACATCCTTGCAATGTTGGGCCAATGCCATTGCATATAAGAAAAATAGGCATGTATATAAGAATATACGTTTTTGGCTTTCCATGAATAATGATTCGCTAAGTAAATTAAGGGAATACTATCAACGTATATTTCAAGCGGATTTTGAAAATATATTGGACATAAATGATATAACAGATGCTGGCAGGGCAGTGATGGCTGTTCATGAGAAGAAACGCATGCAGCAGTTGTTAAACTTTTTAGTTAAGTGTTCGGGTACATCTTGCGTTGATTTGTGGGAAGGGTGCATGGGGCTTTTAATTGTATTATGTGAATATGAGAAGTATGCCTGTTCTGATGAGTACACGTCGCTGAGATATAAATTATTGGAGCGGGTTTTATCTCAGATAACGCCACAGTCTGAGTTTTCTGTCTCTTTTGCACATGGTATTTGTGGCATTGGATGGGGAATTATATATTTGATACGTAACATTTTTACTGATATGGATTTTTCTAAGGAACTTGCGGAAATTGATCGGAAGGTTATGGAAAGAGATCCACAGAGAATAGACGATTTCTCATTTCAAAGTGGCATAGGTGGTATTCTGTGCTATGTAACAAATAGGTTATTTGTTTTGCAAGAAAAACATTTGGAACCAATATTCCATATTCAATACCTTGAGTGTCTTAAGAATGTGGCAAAAACGGCTTTAGAGAAAAGCGATGATTTCAGAACACACAGTTACGCCCTTCTTTTTTTGGAATATGGGCAAAAAGGGTGGTATGTACTTCGTCCGAAATGGAAGGACGTAATAGATTTGCCTAATTTCCTCCCAAAGGATTTGGGCAAATGGAATAATGGTCTCACTGAAACAACAGGATATATGTGTAATTTAATACAAACTCTATATGGTACTATGCAAGGGAAACGTTACTAGGAGTATGCCCTTAATTCTAATCAATTAACTTTTGGATTTTCACATTATGATTTTACGACAAAAGGGACTATTGTCCAATTGTGAACAGTTGTTCACACCAATGTCTTCCGATGAGGAAGGACTTCTGCGTGGCGGTTTTGGAGGCATCTCCGTTTTATCGGATAATGGAGCCACTAATATGGGGTGTATAAATTCTCCGTGTACAAATGTCAGTTGCAAAAATAACATCTGTGGCAATGGTGATTGCAGGAACAGCTTTTGTAACAATAGAGACTGCTATGTCCAAGAGGGTGGCGACACAGAAACAGGAACTACAGAAGTAAGTGAAACCACAACCTCGTTACCAATAGGCGGGCCTGTTTTACTAGGTTTTATTTAATTGTTTTTTATAAATGCAAAGGATGTTCCAGCAAAAATGCTGGGGTGTCCTTTGCATTCGAACGTTTGCCTCTGTGTTTATATGAAACGAGTACTCCTTTACATTTCCGTTTGTGTTATTTCATTTGCTACGTATGCCCAGAACGACTCTATAACTGTGTACGCGCATATCAAGGATGCCTTTACCGGTGCAATCATAGAGGACGGCGATGCGGATGTTGTTATGCCGGATTCTTCGTTTGTGAGCCGATGCAAATGGGGATATAATATAGAGAATGATGTCCGTACAGCTTCCTTGATACTTGCCCAAGTACCCAAGGAGGGAAAGTATATCCTCAGGATTACGCACCCGGATTATTTCACGGTATATCACCCCATTGACATATTGCTCCCGAAGCGCAATGAGCATTTTTTCGTTATTCCTGAACAGATAGGGATGCGCAGGTGTCCCAAGGTTACGCAAATGGATCAGCTGGTGGTGAAGGCCACTAAGATAAAGATGGTGATGAGAAAAGACACTATCGTCTATGATGCCGATGCATTCCAACTGTCCCATGGTTCTATGCTGGATGCACTGATAGAACAATTGCCAGGTGCGGAACTGAACGATGGAGGCATAATAACAGTGAATGGCAGACAGATAAGCAGCTTGCTGCTGAACGGCAAGGACTTCTTTAAAGGCAGTCCGCAAATTGCTCTCAAAAATCTTCCGGCATATATGGTAGACAAGGTAAAGGTCTACGAGCAACAGACGGACTTGGAAAAGATGACGGGTCAGGATGAAACGTACCGTCCATTGGTGATGGACATAAACTTGAAGCATCAATATTCAATAGGATGGATAGCGAATGCAGAGGCGGCCTATGGCACGGAGCAGAAATATCTGTGGCGCGTGTTTGCCCTGCGCTTCACGGATTGTTCGCGCCTTACATTGTTCGGAAATATCAACAATACTAATGACACACGCCGCCCTGGGCAAAAGGGCGACTGGACTCCTTCCTACCTGCCTGACGGCATACTGACAAGTGTGAGCGGAGGGGCAGAGTACTTTTATGAGAACAGAATGAAGACATTCGAGTGGACAAGTAACATCAATGCCTTATGCACGGACAACAACATACAGAGGCATACATTCGGAGAGAGTTTCTTCCCTGACGGCAAGGCCTACATGCAGAGCCGTAGCGATGACACATATAAGACTACAAGGATAAACACTTCGCACCGCTTTAAATCGCAGAAGAAGGAAAGGCACACTGGAAGCATAAACTTCAGCTACGATAAGAACAGAAGCACCTTGCTTTTCTTGTCGGGTGAGTTTGGGGAGGATCCTTATTCTTATGTCACGGACGGGGTGCTGGACAGCCTGTTCCGCCCAGATACTGGCAAATTGAAGCAACTGGCACGCTATCGCAAAAGAGAGGAGGCATACAGCAGGGGAGAGAACTGGAATCTGAACGCACCCTACAGCCTGTGGTGGATGCCGTTTAAGGACAAGGGCGTGAATGATATGCTCTTCTTTGACCTTGCCGGAAGCTATGACAGGCACACGTCGCTGGCGTTCGACAACTACCATTTGGAATATCTGGCCACGGACGCCCTGCCTGCTGACTACCGCAACCGTCACACCACCAGACCGTCGCACCACTACAATTACAATACGCGTCTGGCTTATGCCATGTTCTTCAGAGCAGTGTGGCCCACTCTCACATACAAGTATTCGCAGGACTACACAAACGGGCGTAGAGATCTCTATCGTCTGGATCGCATAGACGGATGGGACGAGGATACGGAGCACATACTGGGCACGCTTCCGTCTGCGGACATGGAGATGCAGCAGGCACTAGACATCGAGAACAGCGAGCATTCACAGGTGTGGAAGCGCAGACACGAGGTGGAAGTGAAACTTGAGTACCGCAGGCGCAAGACAAAGCATCAGACCACGGTGGTGCTGACAATGCCGGTCAGATTTGAGCAGGACCGTCTGGTCTATGACCGCAGCGGACGGCACTACGACCTGCACCGCTCCAAGACACTCTTCAGCCCTAACTGAAATGTGCTGCAGAACTTAGAAAAGAGCTAA
>CAMWRK010000008.1 GCA_947176655.1 uncultured Prevotellaceae bacterium
GCGCGTTTGGCGGCATCTATCATGAGGAGCAGTTCCATGAGGTTGTCGGCATTGGGGAACGTGCTCTGAATCAGATTACATCCTTGCCTCGTATGCTCTCTTCAAAACATACTTCAAATTCGCCGTCCGCAAAGCGTGTCACTGTCATGTTGCCCAGCTCGCAGCCAAGGCTGGCGCAAATCTTTTCGGCCAGATAGCGTGTGGCTGTGCCGGAAAATACCTTGAATGACTTGTTCTCAATCATTGTTTTAGAGATAAAATATGTATGGGGTTCTTGTTGCGTGTATATATGTCAATATCTGTCAGTCGGTTATCATCCTGAGTTTGTGGAAATGCTTTATTACATCCTTGAAGTCCATGCCGCTGTGTATGTTGAAGCGGTTCCAGATGTCGCTGCACACTACAGCTCCGCCGAAGCCCAGTTCGCGTATTTCATTGATGTTCTCAAGAGTGATACCAGTCTGCGCCATGACGTGTTTGTCTATCAGTCCGCGACGGCTTGCGTCTCTCAACTGTTCATGGGTGTAGTGTGAGGTGTTGTCGTTTTCGGAAAGACTGTTGTAGATGTTTTTAAGAATGACGTAGTGGCTCTTTTTCTTGGCTTCGGCAAGTTCATCCAGACTGTAGCAAGTGCGTGTGACAATGCCCTTGTAGTTTTGTGGTATGTCTGGATTGCGTTTGGAAAGGTGTATGCCCATCAGGTCAAACTCGTCCCTTAAATAAAAATGGTCGTTTGTAATTACGCGTTGGCGGTATTTCTCCGGAAGCAAAGTAAGCAGGCGTTCGCAGTAAACCGGCTCAGAATTTGGCTTGCGCAGGTGCAGAATGTCCAAACCTTCCTCAAACAGCGTTGCCAATATCTTGTCTTCTTCGACAAAGAAGCGGGGGCTGCTAAGTAGTAATAACTTCATGACTCCTATTACCTTAATATGGTATTGCAAAGGTACGAATAAGTAGGGTATTTACCAAGATATGGGTATGTTTTTTTAGTTATAAAAGTAAAGGACCCTGCTTCACAGCAGAGCCCTTTGTATGTTGTTTGGAATTTGTCTTGGAAAATGTTTTTGAATTTGTTTGATTATGCCTCGGCAGGAGCCTCTGCGGTTTCTGTTTCAACAGTCTCTGCGGCCTCAGCCTCAGCCTTTGCGGCTGCCTCAGCAGCTTTCTTGTCAGCTACCTTCTGGGCAATTGCCTCAGCGGTTTTCTTCTCAGCCTCCAGTCTTGCAGCTTCGGCATTCTTCTTTGCGGCAGCCTCTTTTGCTGCGAATGCCTCAAGACCCTTCTGCTTGTCAGCCTTCCATGCGTTGAACTTAGCCTGTGCGGCAGCCTCGTCGAATGCGCCCTTCTTGACACCGCCACGGAGGTGCTTCATCAGGTATACGCCTTCGTCAGAGAGAATGTTGCGTACTGTGTCTGTGGGTTGTGCACCGACTTCTACCCAATACAGGGCACGGTCGAATTTCAAATCTACAGTGGCAGGATTGGTGTTGGGGTTGTAGGTACCAATCTTTTCTGTAAACTTACCATCACGTGGTGCTCTTACATCTGCGATCACAATGCTGTAGAAAGCATAGCCCTTGCGGCCGTGACGCTGTAAACGAATTTTTGTTGCCATAATTTTAATTAATGGTTTTATAGGTTTGAAATGTGCAATTATCTCGTAATTGCGGGTGCAAAGATACGCTTTTTTAGACGAAAAAGAACTGATATTGTAGAATATATTACTAAAAAAAGAGCTGTTTTTAGTCTTTTGTTGCTAAAAACGACTTTCTTGGTATGCGATTTGTGCGTGCCGGAACTTAATAAAAGGTAACTTCCTGGATTATCTGCGCTTTGACGTAGGCATTCATTTTACGTGCTATTTCAGTACGCATCATGAGCAGGTTTTGTCTCAAGGCCGGGCTTTTGATCTGTACTCTAAGCACGTTACCGTGGATTTTTATTTCTCCGGTGTACTGCGCCACACCTGCTCCCATGACTTCCGGCCACCCTTGGATCATGCGGTGTTGCAGGAGAGGGGTTTCCAGTCCTTCGTTTCGTAGCCATGCGTCAAGCAGGCTGTTAAGCGGCACGCTTTTGTGTCTTTCCATAGATGGTGTCGTGGTGAATGTCTTTCCCGTTTACCTATGGGCGATTTCTGTGAAGTTCCCGTTTATGCAGTGGAATATCTTGTGATCCTGCGGTGTAAGGCTGAGAATCTTGTCCAGATGCTCCCTGTTTGTGTCCGTGATGAAAGTCTGACCGAATGAATCCCCGCTCACCAGAGCGACGATGCGTTCTACGCGTTGCGCATCGAGGCGGTCGAAGATGTCATCCAGCAGGAGTATCGGACGTGTGCCGGTGCCGGTGCGGTGGAGAAATTCATATTGTGCGAGTTTCAGGGCGACAAGCATGGTCTTGCTTTGCCCCTGGCTGCCTTCGCGCCGGACGGGATAGCCGTTTATCTTCATCTCCAGTTCGTCGCGGTGTATGCCGTGCAGGGAATATCCGACAGCCAGATCCCTGTTCCTGTCGCTCCTTATTACCTGAAGCAACGGTCCCCTCTGACAATGGCTTGTATAGGAAACAGTTACATTTTCGTGGTTTTGTGCTATGAGATCGTAATAGCGTTGGAATATCGGTGTGAAATGCTCCATGTATTCCTGTCTGCGCCGATATACGAACTCTCCTTCTGTGGCCATCTGTTCCTCCCATAGTGACAGCATTTCCGGGTCGCATGCCTGTCCTTCTTTCAACAACGCGTTGCGTTGCATGAGTGCCTTGTTGTATCGTGTCAGTGCATCAAGATAGGGGAGGTCCATCTGCGAAATCACAACATCCATGAAACGACGTCTTTCTTCGCCGCCGCCGCTGATGAGCATATTGTCTGCCGGAGATACCAGGACTATGGGTATAAGTCCTATGTGTTCCGCAAGGCGTTTGTATGGCTTGCCCTGCCGTCGCATTATTTTCTTTTGTCCTCTCTTGAGGGAACAGTGTATCTCTTCCTGGATTTCGTTGTCGTTTTCGTATAATCCTTTTAGCATGAAGAAATCCTGCTCGTGCCTTATGCATAGCGAATCTTGGTTGACTCCAAGGCTTTTGCACAGCGACAGAAACCGGATGCTGTCCAGCAGATTGGTTTTTCCCTCGCCGTTGCTGCCGATGACACAGTTCAAACCTGACGAGAAGTCAAGTTCGGCCTCAGCAATGTTTTTATAGTTGAGAATGGATAGATGTTTCAAAGTCATATCATTCGCAAAATTAGGCAAAAATGGTTGCATTGCCAAAATATTGATATGTAAATTTCGGTATGTTTGGGAAAAATACTATCTTTGCACAACTGTTTAACCAATAAGGAAAATTAAAAAATAAATAAAATCATGACAAAGAAAAAAGTAAAGGCGGCTCCCGTCAACGAAATCGACGAGACGATAGCTGCTGGCAGCAGTTTCGTTGAAAAGCATTTTAAGGCATTGTGTCTATCCATCGGTGGCATAGTTGCCGTCATCATTATCTCTTTGCTGGTCAACCAGTATTACATCATTCCACGTAATGCCGAGGCTGCCGACAATATCGCTGTCGCAGAGCAGTTGTTCCTGACCGGCGATTATGAGAAGGCTCTCAACGGCGACGGTGTGAACGATGGTTTCCTGCAGATTGTAGACAAGTACGGTTCTACTCCGAGCGGTAATCTCGCCCGTCTTTATGCCGGTCTGTGCTATGCGCACACTGACAAGGCAGAAGAAGCTGTCAAATATCTTGAGGGATTCGACGTGTGCGATGATGCAATGGTAAGCAACGCTGCGATTGGTGCCTTGGGCAACTGTTATGCACAGATTAACATGAACGACAAGGCTGCGTCAACTTTGCTGAAAGCTGCAAAACGTGCTGACAACAACACTCTGTCTCCATTGTACTATTTGCAGGCAGGCCAGCTCTTTGAAGCAATAGGTCAGAAGAACAAGGCTCTGGAGTGCTATGAGACAATCAAGAACGAGTATCCACAGAGTGTTCAGCGCCAGGATATAGACAAATATATCGAGCGTGTCAAGTAAGACCCGCGGACGAATGACAGACAGGACAATAGTATGGCAAGCGCATTACACAACCTGAGCAGCTACGATCCGTCCAAGGTGCCCGATGGCAGTGGAAAGGTGATAGGCATCGTAGTGAGCGAGTGGAACGAAGAAGTCACCGGAGCACTTCTCGAAGGTGCCCATAACACTCTTGTCAAGCATGGTGTGAATGCCGATGACATTATCGTAAAGACAGTTCCAGGCAGTTTTGAACTTGTATACGGTGCTGCTGCCATGCTTGAGCTGGCCGAAGTGGATGCAGTCATAGCCATAGGCTGTGTTATCCGTGGCGATACGCCACATTTCGACTATATCTGTCAGGGTACGACGCAAGGGCTTGCAGAGTTGAACTGCCGTGCCGAAGTACCTGTGATATACGGTCTTCTTACGTGCAATACCATGCAGCAGGCTTTGGACAGATGTGGCGGCGCATTGGGAAACAAGGGAGATGAATGTGCTGTAACAGCCCTGAAGATGATAGATTTTATGGATACCATCTGATATAGTCAATACATTTGTATAAAGTAACAGTCGTGGCGCATCTCTGCAGATGATGGTGCGCCACGACTGTTATTGTATGTAGTGTCGGTATTTAGTATGTTCTGGAACGGCTCTTTTGTGTTAATATATATCTTAGACTGGCATATTCCTGCCATTGACCGATAAAGAGAGTGATGCCAATGGCAATAAGTATCGCCGTTCCCATCAGAATAAGATTGTTATAGCTTTTTACAAATAAATATGAGATATTAATCAGGCTAAGATCGGATGGGGTTGTTGGAGTATTGTTGCGTAGTAACATACTTGCCGTCAGCACTGTGCCGCACAGCACAACACCAAGGACGAAAGCTATTGGTATGGAGAGACGGTATAGTCGGACTTGTCGTTCATGTACTTCTTTGATATACTCTACAGCGGCGAGTTTCTTGCTTAGACGTTCCATAAACTCATCTTCAGAACCAATGTCTGGACACTAATGATGGCTGTCAGCAGAATTTGGGTATTTAATTCGGCTTCTTTTATCTGTCGCTTGTTTTTCAGCCAGATAACAGTTATTGGTAGCAATATGTCACAACCGACAATAGAGATGACAGGAATCGTAGAGATTGTCAGACTTTCAAAATTCATAGTAGTAAGTTTTAGTTGGTTAGTATATTGTTTTTGAGCCTGCTCACTATTATAACGTTTTTAGGATGTGAAAGATGACATTCACCTTTCATTTTTTTGACAAAAAAACTGCGGCACAATGGCCGCAGAGATGTTTTTATTTATGATGTCAGTCTTGAACTGTTATTCCGGTTTCCTTGAATCCATGACTATTGTCACAGGGCCGTCGTTGACGAGGCTTACCTGCATGTCGGCTCCGAAACGTCCTGTGGGTACTTCACGGCCTATGCTCTTGGCGAGTTTGTCGACAAAATATTCGTATAGTGGTATGGCTATGTCCGGTGTTGCGGCGCGGATGTATGACGGTCTGTTTCCCTTGCGGTATGATGCCAGCAGGGTGAACTGGCTTACCACAAGAGCCTCGCCGCTGATGTCCGTTAAGCATAGGTTCATTACTCCGTTGATGTCGTTGAAAATGCGCAGACGGCTGATTTTGCCTACAAGCCAGTCGGCATCGGCAGTCGTATCCTCAGGTGCTATGCCGAGAAGTATAAGAATGCCGTTGCTTATTTGGCCGACGGTCTTTCCTGCTATGGAGACACCGGCGGAACTGACGCGTTGTACTACTGTTCGCATACGCTGTCATGTTTTTCTTCTTCCTCCGGCTTCTTGGGAAAGGTCTTGTCCTCGCTTATGATTTCCAAAGAGCGTATGATTGCTGGGTCGTAGCGGTTAAGATACCGGAAATAATCGTTTGTGTCGCTGCAATTGTATATAATGCCGGAGTATATGGCACGACGGAACAGATCCTTGCTGCGTTGCAGCATCAGATTGCGGCGGGGTAGGGAGTGCTTCTGGCCATAGCGTGCGAAACTCTCCAGCATGTTCTGTCCGTCCATCCACTTGATCTTGTCATCAAGTGTTTCCAGACTGCTGAGTGTCTCACGGTTCTGATCCACAACCTCAAAACAGAACTGTGCTATGAGTCCGTTGTATGCGGCTTCCTTGTAGTATGAGGTGACACCGGTGCTGTCGCTAGGAATGAATATGTCCGGGCGTATTCCGCCGCCGCCATAAACGGGTCTGCCGATACCAGTAAAGTATTCGGGGCCGGATTGCCGTATGGAATCCTCTGTATAGAATTCTCCGCGCTGGTAGCGCATCATCAGTTCGTTCTCGTATTCCTCGTCATGTCCTTTTTCGTATGGCTTCTGTATGAAGCGTCCGGACGGTGTGTGGTATCTTGCTACAGTCAGGCGCACGGTGCTACCGTCGCTGAAGTCTCTCGGCTGTTGTACCAATCCTTTGCCAAAGGTGCGCCTGCCGATGATGAGACCGCGATCGTTGTCCTGTATGGCTCCCGCCAGTATCTCACTGGCCGAGGCTGTCATTTCGTCTACCAATATGACGAGTGGCAGGCTTTGGAATGAGCCCATACCATTGGATATATAATCCTCACGTTTTACCATACGCCCTTCGGTGTATACTATCAGGCGGTCTTTTGGCAGGAACTCGTTTGCTATCTGTATGGCCGGCTGCATGTATCCGCCACTGTTGCCGCGCAGATCTATTATCAATGATTTCATTCCGTTGAAGTGCAGCCGTGCCAGAGCGGAGAGCATCTCGGCATACGTATGTTCGCCGAACTTGGTAATGTGGATATATCCGGTCTGCCCGTCGATGAGGAAACTTGCATCCACGGTTTCCACGGGGATGTCACCGCGCATGACGTTGAAGGTCAGAGCCTCTTTGTCGCTACGTCTTATCACTTTGAGTTTCACCTGTGTGTCCTTTTCGCCTTTCAGATGCTTCATCACTTCCGTAGACTTCATCTTGCACAGGTTCGTGTCGTTGGCGGATATGATACGGTCTCCGGACAGGATGCCGACTTTTTCGGCAGGGCCGCCATGTATGACGTTCATCACTGTTGCCGTGTCGCGTTCCATGCGGAAACTGATACCTATGCCAGAGAACGAACCCTTCAGGTCATCGTTGACCTCCTGGGCAAACTTGGCAGGAATGTATGATGAATGTGGATCCAGTTCGGACAGTATCTGCGGTATGGCCTCTTCGGCGATGGTGTCCATATCGACGGTATCGACATAGTTGTTCTCTATGAGTTGCAGCAGATAGTTTATCTTGTTGCCGCCGGTCGCAATGACGTTGAATTTGGTTTCACCGAAATACGATGTCAGCAGTGTGCCGATGAAAATGCCGATGGCCATGCTTATGGCCAGAAACAAGGGGATGCGTGAATGCTTGCTCATGCTGTGTGTATGTGCTGTGTTTAGGAGTTTTCTATCGGGAGATAATCCACCGTTACCCCGGCGCGTCGCAGAAGTTCCACGCCATCGTTAAGACGGTATTCGCGACTGTATACGACTCGCTTTATTCCGGCTTGGATGATCAGTTTGGAGCATTCAATGCATGGCGAGTCCGTAACGTACAATGTGGCTCCGTCCGAGTTGTTTCCGGAACGTGCTATTTTGGTGATGGCATTGGCCTCGGCATGCAGTACGTATGGGAGGGTAACGTTGTTCTCATCCTCACAGATGTTGTCAAAGCCGCTCGGCGTGCCGTTGTAGCCGTCCGATATAATCATCTTATCTTTGACGATAAGAGCTCCGACCTTACGGCGGCGGCAATAGCAGTTTTCACTCCAGATGGCTGCCATACGCAGATAGCGTCTGTCCAGCATTGTGTGTTTGTTCGCATTTATCCCGTTTCTGCGAAGCAACGCATCTATGTCCGGCTCCTTTCCACGGAAATTGCGATATAATGTCATCGGGTGCTCAGAACATCCGCGTGACAGAATCTCATTGCGGAAACGTCGGGCCGTATCCGGATTGAATATGCCTTCCTTCTGGAATACACTGAATGCGTCAGCATCCAATACCTCTGCCCATTTGTAGCTGTAATAGCCGGCAGAGTATCCTCCGGACATGATGTGCCCGAACCGTACACTCATGCAACTGTCCTCCAATGTGTTCAGTACTATTGCCGGAGCCCATGCTTTCCTTTCGAAAATGCCTATGTCTTCGGTCAGAGGAGTTTCAAGAGTGTAGTATGCCATGTCCAGCAGGCAGAAGCTGACCTGTCGGCAACATGCGTATCCGCACTGGAAATTGCGGCTTTCACGTATGCGGTCTACAAGCTCCTTCGGCATGGGGGCACCAGTCTGGTAGTGACGGGCAAAGGTTGCCAGAAACTCCGGCTCTGTGGCGTAGTTTTCCATGAATTGAGACGGTAATTCCACAAAGTCCCAATATACGTTGGTGCATGAGAGAGCCTCGTAGCGTACCTGAGAGAAGATGGCGTGCAGTGCATGTCCGAATTCGTGCAGGAATGTCTCGACCTCGCCCAATGTTAGCAGAGCCGGGCGATCCTTAGTCGGTTTGGTCAGGTTCATGACAATGGAGACTATAGGCCGTATGTTTTCGCCGGTATCTTCCTCTATCCACTGTTCGCGGTAGGTTGTCATCCATGCGCCGGACTGCTTGTTGGCACGCGGATGGAAGTCTGCATACAGGACAGCCAGGAAACTGCCGTCAGCATCGAGGACACGATATGCCACGACGTCAGGGTGGTATACCTGGATGTCTTTGGCAGGCTGGAATGTGATTCCGTACAGTCTTGTAGCCAGAGAAAATATGCCATCCTTGACGTTTTCCAGTCTGAGATATGGACGCAGCATTTCACTGTCGATGTTGTAGCGTTGCATTTTCAGCAGATAACCGTAATGCGAGAAGTCCCAAGGCTGTATGACAAAATCATCTCCTTCTTTCTGGCGTGCCAGTTGTTCGATTTCGGCAACTTCGTTCTGTGCCACTGGGCGATATGCCTCCAGAAGATTCTGCATAAGATCAGTGACATGTGCCACATCTTTTGCCATGCGTCGCTCCAATACGAAATCGGCGTATGTCTTGTGCCCCATGATATGTGCGAGTTTCTGTCGCAGGTTCACCAGCGAGCGCACGTTCTCATAATTGTTGTTTGCGTTGTCGTGTGTACAGATGGAGTTCATGGCACGATATGCCTTTTCTCTGAGGTCGCGTCTGTTGCTGTACTGCATGAATGGACCGTAGGAAGGAGCCTGTAGCGTTATCACCCATCCTGACAATCCGCGGTTTTCCGCTTCCTGTCTTGCTGCGGCAACGGCACTTTCCGGCAGTCCGTCGATATCTCCCTCATCTGTCAGATGCATGAACCAATCATTGGTGTCGTGCAGTTCGTTTTGAGAAAACAGAAGGGAAAGTCGGGACAGTTCAGTTCGTAATTTAGCAAGTTCCTCTTTCTTCTCCGCGGGCAGATCGGCACCGGTGCGCAGGAATCCGTCATAGATCTTGTCCATTAGAATCTGCTGTTCCGCATCCAGTTCGTGTCTCTTTTCCCATACGTGCTTGATACGTTTGAAGAGACGCTCGTTCATCGTTATGCTGTTTGAGTGTTCGCTCAGCAATGGAGCCATCTTTTGCGAGAGTTCCTCCATCTCCGGTGAGTTGCATGCCGACAGCAGGTTGAAGAACACGCTTGTGACATTCTCCAGCATCTCTCCTGTCTTTGGCAGTACGGTGTTCTCGAATGTAGGCTCTTCCGGATTGTTACAGATTGCCTCTATTGCTTCGTCTTCCAGACGCATACCTTCCAGCATGGCCGGTTCATAGTGTTCGAACTTTATTTTGTCGAAAGGCGGGGTTTCGTGTGGCGTATTGTATCTTGTACTGAAAAACGGGTTTTCAATTTGCGTTTCCGGTGTCATGTCTTTGGATTTAAGTTAGTCAACAATATTAATATTGATAGATTGTTATCTGTTCTCTCGATAGTGATGCCTTGCCCACTTGTTGCATCCTATGCAGGGCACCCGAAATCCTAAGGCGTGTCTCTCCAAGGATATGTGCCAATGTTGTCATCTTTATGTACAGTCGTTTTGGCATTACCTGCGTGGCAGATATGTCCTGTACGAATCTCAGAATCTTTTGCACTGTATCTTCCATGGATTGGCATCGCATTACCTGCATGTGGTTACGTTCTATACGTGTGGACATACGTGTAAGCAGATTGATGCGGAAAACATCATTGTTCATCAGCGTATTCATAACGTGCGCACGGTCAATGACAAGCAGATGCCCGTCGCATGTCGGACGGTATGTGTGGTGGTATGTCTGCGACAGACTCCACAGAGCTTCTTCCTCTATTATTGCCGGTGCATGCATTTCCTCTTCAAGTGTCCATCCGTCTCCGCGAGTAGTGCAGTTCAGTGTTCCATCCATAAGCATTGTCAACGTTTTGCAGTGTTGGCCTGCCACGATGATGTCTCCCTCTTCCGGTTCCATGCTGACAATGCGCAGTGCTCCCCGTTCCTGCATCCGCAGAATATGTTCGGCTGCAATGCCTTGTAGCAATGGCAGTGCCGTAGTTCGTGCATAGAAATCGGTATGTGTCATGGGGATTGTGGGTAACTGATGTCTACTTGCCTGCTTGGATGCTGCTCCATGTGCGATAGTTTCCTAAACTGTCTGTATAGATGAAATAGGCTTGCAACTGTGGATTCTGCCCGATGACAGTTATGGCTTTCTCCATGCCCATCACCATGAAGCTTGTGGCGAAAGCGTCAGCTACGGCACAAGAAGGTGCCATTACGGTGGCAGACAATAGATTGTGCCTTACGGGGCGTCCTGTGGACGGATCTATGGTGTGTGACAGTTTGCATCCGTCATCAGTGATATAGAAATTGCGGTAATTGCCGCTCGTTGCCATTGCACCGTTGTGTACGTCTATTATTTCCTGTATTTCATTTTTTGTTCCTGTGCTGTCTTCCACTGGGCGGTTGATGCCGATGTGCCATGCCTCGCCTTTTGGGTTGTTGCCGCTACAGACGATTTCCCCGCCAATCTCCACCATAAAGTCGCTTATGCCGTGCTTCCTGAGCAGATTGGCAACCAGATCGGTGCCGAATCCCTTGGCTATTGCACTAAGATCTATAACGGTGTTGGGATTGTCCTTTATTACATGTCCGTCCAATATTTTTATGGTTCTGAAATCCACAAGGGTAAGAAGGCTGTCAACCTGCTCGTCGGTGGGAAGTTGTCCGTTCTTGAAACCGAATCCCCAGGCATTTACCAATGGTGCTACGGTAATGTCGAATGCCCCGTCAGTAGCTTCCGATATATTGTAGGCTATGGGCAGGAGTTCTTGCAGATACATGTCCAAAGCGTCTGTCTCTCCGCGGTTTATGCGTGATAGCGTGCTTTGCGGGTTGAACATGGACATGGAGGCATCCGCACCGTGAAGACATGCCATTATGGTGTCGTGCAGATCTTCAGACGAGGTGTATGTGACATTCATCAGGGTTCCGAAAATGGGTTCCGAGAACTTGCGTATCCTGACCGCAGACGCATCGTTGTTACTGACGGCTATGTATATGGTTCCTGCTATGAGGAAGAGCAGGAATAGAAGTTGGCATTTCTTCAGTTTCATCGTATGAACAATAATTTATTGATAGTTATGTGCGTATGGCTAAGTGTTGTTTCCTGAGAATGTACGGTTGTGTTATTTTCCTTTCTTCATGGTACGTCCGAAATCGAAGATGAGATTTACCGTGCCGCCCCAGCAGTTTGTGCCGTTGGGGCCGTATCCTGGAATGTACCATGGTTCTCCGTATTCATAGTGTTTCTGTGAGAATCTGAACTTGTATCTGGCATTCCATCCCAAACGGACAAAACTCCATATCTTTGTCTCGAATCCGATAACACCTTCTCCCCACATACCGCTTGCAGAAATGTTACTCTTGTCCACTGGTACGACAACGCCCCATACAGGATCTTGGATGGAAGGGCCGGTGAAATCGTATTTGAAGGAACTGTATCCGAATCTGAAACCTACCATCAGCCGGTTGGAGGTACGTTTCTTGTTGGCATTGATGTCGAATCCTACACGAAAATATGGGGCTGAGGTGTGGAATACGTTGTCTTTGGAATTGCCTATCCTGGTGCTTTCCGCCAATCCCAATTCAACGATTGGAAACAGCCTTTCCCGTAGATTTAATCTGCCGGCAATCTCTATTTGCGAGAATGTGCTGCCTGCCACTTTCATGACAAGTCCGACAAAATCCGCACTGACAGCAAATCCTGACAAGAAATATACTTTTTCCTGCTCTGTTTTTTCCCATTTCATTGCCCCCGCTCTGCCGGTTGGCCGCTTTTGGGTGACAGACATGCTGTCTGTCGTCGGTTCGTATGTCGGTTGCATTTCCAAGGCGCACACTTTTGCAGCCAGGAATATCAGCAGTAGGGAAGTTGTGGCTATATATCTCTTCATATTGTGGATGTGGTTATTCCTGAACGAAGAGTTTCATGTGCGTTACCTCTTCAAAATTTACCTTGTTGTTGACAAGCCTTGCCGAATTGATGAACCGGTTGGTATATGCTATTTCCTTCAATGTATGCATCATCACCGTAGGGCAGTCCGGCGATTCGAAATAAAGGTCATTGGTCTTTTTAACGTATAGCGTATCTTTCCATGAGAATGTCTTGCCGTAGTAGTGCAGGATAAACGTGTCAGCCTCCGCATTGTAACTTAACGGTAACAGCAGTTCCTGCGTATCCAGATTGCGGTTTACGAGAATACTGTCCGTGCCGTAAGCCATAACGGTGAGCGTGTCCGGCAAAGTGGTGGCTACTCCGTATGTGTCGTATATTTCGATTCTCAGACAACTGACATCAGCCTGTGTACAGTCAAGCAGGTCGCACGACGACACCAGCATAGCAGCAGCGGCAAGTAGGGTTACTGTCAATTTCTGCTTTGTCATATTGTCGTGCGGATGTGATATTTGTTTCGTTCGCTGGAATTGCGGCTTATGAGTTCGCCGAGGAATCCGGCCACGAACAGCTGGGTGCCAAGTATCATCGTCGTGAGTGCGATGTAAAAGTACGGCATGTCAGTGATGCGCGGGTGCGGAATGTTCATTGACAGGCAGTACATTTTTGTCCCTCCGACAATAAGTATGGCAATGAAACCAAGCATAAACATCAATGAACCGATGAACCCGAAAATATGCATCGGTTTCAGACCGAAACTATTCAGAAACCACAAACTGAGCAGGTCAAGGTAGCCGTTGACAAAACGGTTCCATCCCATGAACTTTGATTTGCCGAATTGTCTGGCCTGATGATGCACCGGCTTTTCCCCTATGTTGGAGAAACCGGCATTCTTGGCCAGATAAGGTATGTAGCGGTGCATTTCTCCGTACACCTCTATATTCTTGACCACTTCCTGTTTGTATGCTTTCAGACCGCAGTTGAAGTCATGCAGATTGTGTATTCCGCTTACGGCGCGTGCAGTGGCATTGAAGAGTTTTGTCGGTATCGTTTTGGACAACGGATCACCCTGTCTGCGGTTCATCTTGAAGCCGGATACCAAATCGTATCCGTCCTCTGTAATCATCCTGTACAATTCCGGTATCTCGTCCGGAGAATCCTGCAGGTCTGCATCCATGGTGATGACTACACGACCGGTGGCAGCCTCAAAACCGCAGTACAAGGCTGGGCTTTTACCGTAGTTGCGCCGGAAGCAGATGCCGTGTACTGTATCGGGATTCTCCTTGTGAAGTTCCTCTATTACCGTCCAGGAAGCGTCCGTGCTGCCGTCGTTAACAAAAATTATTTCATAGTCAAGACCATGCTCCTGCATTACCTTCTTTATCCATTCGTGCAATGGGCGTAGACTCTCATCCTCGTTCCAGAGGGGAACTATAACTGAAATATCTTTTTGCTTGATCATATTTTTGTCATGTGTATATATTCTCACCTAACACAAAGTTATGATAATCCATAATAATATATAAGGAGTAGAGTCTAAATGAAGACAAAGGGAAAAAAAGTAGTCTAAATGTTTTGCATATTCGGAATAAAGTTATACCTTTGCACTCGCAAACACGGGTAAGTCCTGTACGGCATGCTCCCTCGGAATTCCCCCAGGGTTTGACCGCAGCAAGGGTACTTGGTTGTAGCGGCGCGATATAGTTCGCTTACCCACCCGCCTCTTTAGCTCAGTTGGCCAGAGCACGTGATTTGTAATCTCGGGGTCGTTGGTTCGAATCCGACAAGAGGCTCAGAAGAAGAAAGAGAATCCATATAAGGTTTCTCTTTCTTCTTTTTTTGTTTGGTAAATACATGGACTTTCCGAGAAATCACCGGGGTATATAAAAAATAGGACAATATGTTGTAGATTGTCCTATTTTGGAGAGGAGGTGCCTGGCGGATTCGAACCGCCGTGGACGGTTTTGCAGACCGTAGACTAAGCCACTCATCCAAGGCACCATGGTGGTTGTTTGCGAGTGCAAAGGTACGATAATTATATGTATTATCCAAATAAATGTGGATAAAATTCGGGCAATTCCAGTATAAATGTCATATATGTCGTTGGAGTCCGATGCGCAGTATGTTTGTTGTTCGGTCAGTGATGCGGTAGCGGTGGTCAATTTCTCTGCCGACAAGCCACACGATGCTGTCAGTTCCCGTGTCTATGGCAGCAAGTTGTGTTTGCTTGTCCAAGATATTCACTTTGCGGTCTGTAAGATAATCGCTGACGAGTTTTGTGCCATTGCGCATGCCATAAGGCCGGAAACGGTCTCCGTGTGTCGTGTGTCTGAGTATGAGGGATCCTTTGATGGTGTCGGCATCGATAAAAGCATGGGATCTGTCAAGAAAATCCATAGACGATGGACGTAGGTCTGCCGGTATCTTTTCAATGAGCAGAGTGGGGAGTAAAGTCGTGTCGTCGGTATTCTTTTCTTTCAGAACCCACTTTCCTCTGTCCAGCAGCAGTGTGTGTGTGGCACTGTGCCAGAGGCGTCCTGTGGTATTGCATAAGGCGTTGTCGGTTGCCTGTGCCGGGTTTTCTGGACGGTGGATGTATATATCCAGAATCTGTTGGCGAGTGAACCCGAGAGGAGCGAGCCACCTGTGATAGCGGCTTTCTTCGGATTCTGTGTCGGTCTCCATGCGTACATTGTGAGCTGTGCGTGCCAGTGTGGCGGTTATGTTGGGGTTGATTTCGCGCAGCAATGGCATAACGTCCAGGCGTATGCGGTTGCGCAATGCGTCACGTTCCATATTAGTGCTGTCGGTGACGTATTCCTGTTGTCGCGAAGCAAGGTATCGGAGAATGTCTTCCTTGTCAAGTTCCAGCAGCGGACGCAATATGCGCAGACCGTTGATGGTGCGGTCGGGATGCATGGCTGACAGGCCACGCAGACCTGTACCGCGAATCAGGTTGAGTAGCAGAGTCTCTGCCTGGTCGTCCATGTGGTGTGCCACGCAGACGGCCTCGGCCTGTAGTGCATGTGCGCGTTCTGCAAACCATGTGTAGCGCAGTTCGCGGGCTTCCATTTCTATGCTGACACCGTGTCGTCGTGCCGATGCGAATGTATCGAAATGAGCCACTTCAAGTGGTATGTCATTTTTGAGGCAGAAATGGCGGACAAAATCCTCGTCGCGATCTGATTCGCTGCCTCGCAGGTGGAAGTTACAGTGTAGTGCATGTATACGTAACCTCTGCTCCAGCATCATAAGGGCAAGGGCTATTGAATCGGCTCCGCCGCTGAGAGCAAGCAGATATAACCGCTCCTTTGAAAGGCTCTTGACATCCATCGTTAGAATCCAAGCAGAGAGCGTGCGTTGTTGACAGCTTCCGGAGTAACGTTGCTTCCGGATAGCATATTTGCTATCTCGTGTATGCGCTCGTCGTTGTTGAGGAGTGTGATGTGGCTGTATGTGGTGTTGTCACGGTCTTCCTTCCACACTTTGTAGTGATGCTGGCCGCGTGATGCTATCTGTGGCAGATGTGTGATGCTCAGCACCTGGCGTCCATGCTGCCCCATGTCGTGCATGATGTTCGCCATGGATTCTGCAATGTGTCCTGAGACTCCGGTGTCTATCTCATCGAAAATAATGGTGGGGAGCGATACTGCACCCGAAAGCATGGCTTTGAGAGCCAGCATGACTCGGGCGGTCTCTCCGCCGCTGGCTACCTGGGAGATATTTTGTGGTTGGGTGCCGAGGTTGGCTGAGAACAGGAAGTTTACCTTGTCCATACCGCTGGGAGCGGGTTCTTCTGTCCGTGACATGCCCACCAGGAATCGCACGTTTGGCATACCCAGAGTTCTTAGGCTGGCGATGATGTCTTTCTGCACTTTACCGGCAGCTTTGGCACGTGTTTCGGTCAGATCTTTTGCAATGGTTTCCAGTTTGGCACGTGCCTCTTTTTCCTGTTGTCGTAGTTGGCTGATGTATTCATCGCTGTTGTCCATCATGTCCAGACGTTCCTGCATCTCCTGTAACAGTGTGATGAGTTCTTCGCTGGAAACGACATGATGTTTCTGTTCCAACGAGAACAATGTGTTCAGACGCGTCTGGACTTCCTCCAGCCGTTCCGGTTCATAGTCAATGTCTTCACCCTTGCTCTCAAGTGTGTCGGCAATGTCCTGAAGTTCTATGCGGCAGCTGTCAAGACGCCCTGCCAGTTCTTCGGCCTCCGGGAAGAATTTCTGTATGGATGAAAGCTGGTTGCGTACCTGACGCAATGTGTCCGTAACCGGGGTGTCTCCTTCGGCTAACAGACCGTATCCTTGCATTAGTGCAGCTTTGATGTCCTGCGCATGCTCCAGCATGTCGCATTGTTGTTGCAGTGTGTCGTCTTCTCCGGGACGAAGGCGTAGTTCAGTCAGTTCTGTCACGAGAAAGCGCAGGTAGTCCTCGTCTTTTCTGTTTTCCTCCAGAGTTGCACTGGCTTTGGCCAAAGTCCTGACCGTATGTTTCCAATGACTGTATGCTTCTGTGTAGGCCTGACGAACAGCCGGTGCGGCAGCTACGGTGTCCAGAACGGAGAGTTGGAAATCTTCCTGCCCGAGCAACAGGTTCTGGTGTTGCGAGTGTATGTCTATCAGACGTGTGCCCAGACGTTTCAGAGCCGTAACTGTTGTGGGGGTGTCGTTGATGAAGGCACGGCTCTTGCCGCTGGCGGTAAGTTCGCGGCGCACAATGCACTCCGTGGGGTCGTAGTCCAGATTCTCTTCCAGAAAGAAATCCTCCAGCCGATACCCGCTGATGTCGAAGACCGCTTCGAGTGTACAACGCTGTTTGCCGTCCTGTATGGCCGAGAGGTCGGCTCTGCCGCCTGTGAGCAGTCCTATGGCTCCGAGTAATATGCTCTTGCCTGCACCTGTTTCGCCCGTGATGACGGAAAAGCCTTTGCCAAGGTCTATGTCAAGGCTTTCTATGAGGGCGTAGTTCTCTATATGCAGATGTTTCAACATAGCTTGTCAGGGCTTTTTGATTTTCTCCCAACTTGGATTCTGGCTTGGATTGATGGCAAACAGGATGTCGTACACACGTTGGCATTGCTGTTTGTCCTTGTGTCCGCTGAAAAGGTTTACCAGTTCCTCTTTTTTATATTCTGTGAATAGCTGTATCACATTTGTCATGGCACGGGCACGTCGTGCCTGATCCAGCAGTTCCATGCTTTCCACCAGAGCCGTGTATGCCTGTTCGGTGCTGTCGCAGAGCTGATCCAGTCCGTTGCGGTGGTACACATAGTTCATGCGCCGCATCGGCTCCATGCTGCCGTCCATGTAATCGTTGAGCAGGGCAAAGCGGTTGTTGCTCTCGTTGAACGCGCTCCATCCGCTATATCCCAGATTCTGTGCCTTGCTGACAATATCCTCGGCAGTCTGTAAGACGGCGGTGCCGCCCAAAGGTGCAAAAGTATCCATGTCCAGACCAATGAGCATGTGGGCGTAATATGCAATCAGTGCCATCAGCTGGTTGTCCAGATTATCCGGATTGTATTCCAATTGGTCGGCCTGGTCGAATTTGAAATTGAAGTGGGCGTCTCGTGTGCTGTAAAGGGTGGTGGCGTAGGACGTTCCCCACACCGGGCGGCTGCTGTTCAGCAACAGCGAGCACTCGTATGTCCCGTCCTGTGCCGAGAATTTACTGATGGTAATGCCGAATGTACAGTCAATGCGTTCTACCTCGCTGTATTTTATGGTTGTCCACTGTTTGGTGTTAAGGAAATCCTGCATCTTTTGTCTGAAAATCTCGCAGGCTTCCGTATTGGTGTTGCCTATCTGAGCCGTGTTTATTGTCACCTTGGCATTCAGCTCTTGTGCAATGGTATGCAGTGCCATGGTGGCGGATATGGCTAATATGGCTAATATGGCAGAAATGTATCTCATGGGATAAATCGGCTGAGGATTTCTGTCGCCACGCATCTTTTGCTCTGTAAAGGAAGCGGTTCCGTCCCTTGGGCGGTAATAAGCGTCACTTTGTTCGTCTCCACCTGGAAACCTGCTCCGGGGTCGCTGAGGCTGTTCATGACAATCATGTCCAGTTTCTTGCGTTGCAGTTTTTCCTGTGCATGTGCCATAGCATCGTGTGTTTCCAGTGCAAAACCGCAGAGTTTCTGTTTCTCGTTTTTCATCTCACCTATGGTGGCGGCAATGTCTTCTGTGGCGTTAAGGTGCAGGGTGAGGGTGTTCCCTTCGCGTTTGATTTTCTCCTCAGCACAAGTGTCTGGGGTAAAGTCGGCTACGGCGGCGCACATTATGCCGGCTGTGCATCCGGGGAACAGTCCGGTAGCCGCGTTGTACATTTCGGCTGCACTTTCCACGCGTGTGGTGTGGAGCAGTGTGGAGTGTGGCAGGTGTTCTGTACATGGACCAAGCACCAGTTCAACCTCCGCTCCCTGTGAAACGCATTCGCGTGCCAGGGCTATGCCCATTTTGCCGCTGGAATAGTTGCCTATGAAACGTACAGGATCCAGTTTCTCGTATGTCGGTCCGGCTGTGATGAGGATGCGGTGTCCGCACAGACGCCCCTCGCGGCGGGCGAAGAACTCCTCCAGTTCCTCGACAATATGTTCCGGCTCCTGCATGCGTCCTTTGCCTTCCAGTTTCGATGCGAGAAAACCGCATCCTGGTTCAACTACGGTGACACCGCGTTGCCCAAGCAACCGGAGATTGTCCTGTGTGGAGGCGTGGGCATACATGTCCAGATCCATTGCCGGAGCCACGAAGACAGGGGCTTTCATGCTGAGATAGGTGGTGATGAGCATATTGTCTGCTATGCCGTGAGCCATCTTGCCAAGAGTACTTGCCGTGCATGGTGCTATGAGCATGGCATCTGCCCATAGGCCGAGGTCGACGTGGCTGTGCCATGATCCGTCGCGCCGGTCAAAGAATTCCGACACAACAGGTTTGTGTGTCAGGGCGCTGAGTGTGGTAGGGGTAATGAATTCCTTACCTGCAGGAGTAATGACAACTTGTACCTCTGCACCTTCCTTGATAAGCAGCCGGATAAGTGTACATGCCTTATAAGCGGCAATGCTTCCTGTTATGCCCAATACAATCTTTTTACCGTTCAGCATTGTGCCTGATGTAGGATTTTATTATAGGTGTGAGTGGTGCTCTACATAGTAGAGTACTTGTATTTCAGACGCGTGAGCACTTGTTTGGTGTTCATGGTAAAATCGCTCTGCATCATCCAATTGTAGTAGCTGGGTTCAACTCTTAGAACATCCTTGACCAGACGTCCCTTGTGCTTGCCGAAGTTGACAATTTCTTCTCCTTTCTCATTGTAGGCGAAACGACCGGCGAAGTCTACGAAATTGTCCCTGCGGCTGTATTCAGCCAGGAAGTCGATGTCGTTCCGTAACTCTTCTGGATAGTGGTCTAACTGGGCTTCGAGAACCTCCAGCGTGGCCTCGGTGTCGGCCAGGGCAGAGTGCGCGTTGGTCAGATCCTTGTCGCAGTAGAATTTGTATGCGGCTACCAAAGTGCGGCGTTCCAGTTTGTGGTAGATGTTTTGCACGTCTATACGTCTAGGACTGTTCAGGTCTATGACAACACCGGCGCGGATGAACTCTTCGGCCAGGAGCGGGATGTCAAATCTGTTGCTGTTGAATCCTGCCAGATCGCAACCGTCGAATATGTTTTTCAAGTCTTCGGCCTTTTCGCGGAAAGTCGGGCATTCCTTTACGTCGGCATCGTAAATGCCGTGTACGGCACTGGCTTCCTCTGGAATGTGGCGTTCCGGGTTCAGACGCATTGTCATGGACTGTCTGTTGCCGTTGGGTTCCAGACGCACAAGACATATTTCCACTATGCGGTCTGTAGCTATGTCTATGCCTGTCGTCTCCAGGTCGAAGAACACTATGGGTTTCGTCAGGTTCAGTTTCATCTTTCAATACACTGTATCATCAGTCTTCCACGCGCATTGGCATGAGCAGCATGATGAGTTCTTCGTTTTCATTTTCCTGAGCCGGGCGTACCAGACCTGGGCGGCTTGGGTCGGCAAGTTCCAGAATGATGTTCTCGCAGTCCAAGATATTGCATATCTCAATGAGGAACTGGCATGAGAATCCTATGCTGATGGGATTGTTGGTGTATTCGCATGTAAGGAACTCTTCCGCGCTGGTTGCATATTCGTTGTCCTGTCCTGTGAGATGCACGTTGTTGCTGCTCAGTTCCAGTTTGACGAGTCCGCTGCTTTGGTTGCAACATACGCTGACACGTTTCAGCGCACTTGCAAATGCCTGACGGTCTATGGTTGCATGATAGGGGTTGCTTGTCGGGATGACGGCATTGTAGTTGGGGTAATTGCCTTCAATCAGACGGAAGTGCATGGTCATGTCTTCTGTTGTGACGGTAGCGCGGTCGTTGGTGTAGACTATGCTTATGTCATTCTCCGCCTTGTTGATTACGCCTTTCAGTATTGTGGCGACTTTCTTTGGCAGGATGAAACTTCCGGTAAAACCTGGCTGTATATTGCGGTTTATGTTCTTGACCAGTTTGCGTCCGTCTGTGCCGGCAAAAATAAGATGGTCTGGTTTGATGTCGAAGAAAATGCCGTTCATGACCAGACGGACTTCGTCGTTTGCGGTGGCAAAGAGCGAACGGTTGATGCCGGAGAGCAACATTTCGGCAGATATGCTCAGTGTGTTGCCTTCACTGACAGGGCGTGGTTCCGGATATGGCTCTGCACTTTGTGCCATTATGGAGAACTGTCCGCTACCGTGTTTGCCCCTGAGTTCGAAGGTGTTTTCATTAAGTTCCAACGTGATAGGTTGCTCGGGTATTTCGCGCAGGCTTTCCATCAGCGTTTTGGCCGGAACACAGAACTGGCCGCCACCGTCATGCTCGAGGACAGGCAGGTTGGTGATGTAGCATTTT
>CAMWRK010000009.1 GCA_947176655.1 uncultured Prevotellaceae bacterium
AATACGTTGAAGCCATCTTCGGCAGCGGTCTGTTGATTGTGGGACTTAGTCTGATAGTAACATCGGCATTGCTTACAATGAGTTACTATGCACGTCCGCGCCATAGCGAGGAAATCAGTCTGCCGCATGCCTTCATCATAGGTCTGGCCCAATCCGTGGCCGTTCTGCCTGGCCTGAGTCGCAGCGGCAGTACCATTGCTACAGGCCTCCTGCTTGGCGTCAGGAAAGAGAAGATGGCACAATTCTCCTTCCTCATGGTCATCCCGCCCATCCTTGGCGAAGCTCTGCTTGACCTTCTCAAGGCCGCCAAAAACGGAGCCGAGGCCACTGCCGGTGACATTTCCATTCCCGCACTGGCCATTGGTTTCACGGCGGCATTCCTCAGCGGCTGTCTGGCCTGCAAATGGATGATCGCCATCGTCAAGAAAGGCAAGCTGGTATATTTCGGCATATACTGCGCCATCATCGGATGTGCCATTCTGCTAAACAGTATTATATAATGGACTTCAAGACCGGCACCATATTGTCATTTGACAAACCGCTGACCTGGACATCCTTCGGGCTGGTGAGCAGGATACGATACCTCCTGTGCCGACATCTCGGAGAGAAAAAGCTGAAGGTGGGACATGCCGGAACACTCGACCCTTTGGCCACCGGCGTGCTGCTCGTCTGCACAGGCAAAGCCACCAAACAGATAGACACTCTGCAAGGGCAGACCAAGGAATACGTCGCCACCTTGCAACTGGGTTCCACCACTCCGAGTTTCGACCTTGAGACACCTGTCGACAACACCTACCCTACCGCCCATATCACCCGCGAGATGGCAGAGGAAATACTGCAAAGATTCCTTGGACGCATAGAACAGATTCCGCCATCTTTCTCGGCCTGCAAGGTCAACGGCAAACGGGCATACGACCTGGCACGCCGCGGACAGGACGTGGAGCTGAAACCCAAAACACTGGTCATTGACGAAATAGAACTTACGGACTTCAATTCCGAAACCATGCAGATGACCATACGTGTGACATGCAGCAAGGGCACCTACATCCGCGCCTTGGCACGCGACATAGGGCAGGCTCTCGGGTCGGGTGCACACCTTACGGCATTGCGGCGCACACGCATAGGCGAATACCGCGCAGAGCAATGCCACACCCCGGAAAGTTTCGAGGCATGGCTTGGGACATTACCAAAAGAAACGAAACAATAACACATAATATATAGATATGAAACTTTCTCAATTCAAGTATAGACTCCCCGAAGAGCGCATCGCACAGTATCCCTGCAAGTTCGGTCCCGACGAAGAGCGTCCCTATTTCCACCGCGACGACTGCCGTCTAATGGTGGTGCATGCCAAGAGCGGAGTCATAGAACATCGCGAGTCGTTCCGCGACATCATCAACTTCTTTGACGAGAAAGACGTCTTTGTCTTCAACGACACAAAAGTATTCCCTGCCAGGCTCTATGGCAACAAGGAAAAGACCGGAGCCAAAATCGAGGTTTTCCTGTTGAGGGAACTGAATGCAGACATGCGTCTGTGGGATGTATTGGTAGACCCGGCACGCAAGATCCGAATCGGCAACAAACTGTATTTCGGCGAAGACGACAGCATGGTAGCCGAAGTCATAGACAATACCACCAGCCGCGGACGCACACTACGATTCCTCTACGATGGCCCGCACGAAGAATTCAAACACGCCCTCTTTGCCTTAGGCGAGGCTCCGCTGCCAAAGGATATAATACCGCGTCCGTCCGAACCGGAAGACCTGGATGACTTCCAGACCGTCTTTGCCCGCAACGAAGGAGCCGTGACCGCACCCACAGCCGGTCTGCACTTCTCGCCCCAGTTGCTGAAGATGATGGAGATAAAAGGTATAGAACAGGCCTTCGTCACCCTCCATTGCGGACTGGGATGCTTCCGCAGCATAGACGTAGAAGACCTGACCAAGCACAAGACGGACAGCGAGGAAATGCACGTCACACAGGAGGCGTGCGACATCATCAACAAGGCCAAGAACGAAGGGCATCGCATCGTCGCCGTAGGCACCACCGTACAGCGCGTACTGGAAACCGCCGTCAGTGCCGACAACAGGCTGAAACCGTTCGACGGGTGGACCAACAAATTCATCTTCCCGCCCTACGAGTTCCACCTCGCCGATGCCATGGTGGCCAATTTCTACACACCGCTCAGCACCCTCCTCATGCTCACAGCAGCATACGGCGGCTACGACCTGATAATGAAGGCCTACAAGGAGGCCATGCGCTACAACGAAAGCGACCCGGAACGCCGTTACCGCTTCGGCACATTCGGCGATGCCATGCTGATATTGCAGGACTGATACCGCACAGACACTGTCAGGAGCACCTTACCGACAATACGATGCACAACCTGTATCTAAGCCTTGGCTCCAACCTTGGCAACAGAGAAGAGAACATACGCAGAGCCCTCGCACTCATCAACGAGCGCGTGGGCTCTGTATATAGAGTATCGTCCTTCATGGAGACCGCCCCAATGGGGTTCGCCAGCGACAACAAGTTCCTTAACATCGCCTGTTGCGTCCACACAATGATGTCCCCCACAGCATGCCTACTGGAAACGAAGAAAATAGAGTTGGAACTCGGGCGCACACACAAAACCGTCATCACCAACGGGCGGCGGCAATACAGCGACCGCCCCATAGACATAGACCTGCTGACATACGACGATGTCACCATGGACACACCGGAACTCACCATCCCGCATCCTCGCATGCAGGAACGCGATTTCGTAATGGTTCCGCTGCGCGAGATATTGTAATTCATACAACGGCGGCCATACGCACGGAATATTGGCCGCTGCGTATGGCCGCTTTCTGTTCAACAAGTCTATTGTAGAGTCCAACAGCAAATGTTAAAAATTGAACTGCGATAGCGATTTACTTTGTTTCTTTTTGGTAGGATTAGTTTATTGTGCTACCTTTGCATCAAGTTCATCCCTCATTCGAAGGAAGGAAATCAGAAGACGCAAGCCTAGAAGCTCTGCGTCTTCCGCATTATAGAAGGTAGGGTAATCGTCTTCGATTATATTTTCCTATGATTTTATTTTTCGCTAAGTCCTTGCCTTCCAAAGGATAGGCAGTTAAGAGGTAGTAAGCTTTTACTTTCCGTAACGGCTCAAGCACTATAAGATAATGCTCATTCTCATCATAAATGTATGTCCGATCCCCTTTTGGCTCTGCAACAGAGAAAACATACATACCGTCATGTCTTCCTCCGTCTATATGGAATCGAATCCAATGAAGCCTTTGGGAGCGGCTTAACTCAAATTCTCGGTGATGTGTATCTTTGTCCGCTTCCCGGCATGTTAAATGGGTAAACAAACTTTCCATGGCTTCCTGTCCGTTTTCTTTGGGCGTAGGAAAAATTGGCTTGCCGTTGAAAAAGAATCTGAGATTATCTTGATTGTCCCGATTAAAAACACCCCGAAGGGACTTATCTCTTTGAACAGGAGATAGGCCTGCAATGTCCAACAACTGATTGTATTTTTTTATTAAGTTTAACGGCATGATTATCTTAACTCAATGAAAAACAAGTTCAGTTTGCTGTTGTAATTGGTGTGTGACAAATCCATAAGATTGCTGTGTCTACGGATCTTCTCTATGATAGCGACCTTTGCTTCATTGGAATGATGAACATCATTGTTCTGATAAGATATTGCACCCATTATAAAATCACACAACTGAAGAAGGAGGCTTTCGTTCGAACGGATATTTTGAATATTTCTGAAAGTGCCGAGTTTTACATTCAAAATTTCTTTCAGCCTTCTAACTTTGGCTGCGCTTAAAGTGTCCTTGATGTCAAGATAAATATTGTAATGGTCAAGAGTGTCTATTTTATAGTTGAGAAGCTGATAATACATTTTATAGTAAAAATCATCATAGGATGATTGAAATGCCTCACAATTAATGGCAGACTTTTTTATTCCCAAAGCTCTGAATTTCAAATCCGTATCAAAGAAGTAGTCAATCAGTTCCATGTAAAATCTCAATTTAGAACTTGATACATTTGTCCATTTGATTTCTGCATAGAATCTATGCTTCTCTTTGATTTCCTTTATACGCTGAGTGTGTCGCCTGACCTGTGGATATGCACAACTGACGGAACCAAGGAACATGAAGGGAAACCCATCATGTTCAATATGGCAACTCTCATCGCAATAGATATTGAATGTCTTGTTCATGCCGTAAATGATTTATACAAAATTAATTATTTTTTTTGAAAGAATTACTATGATTTGGATGGAATTATTGGGCGCAGAGTGCTGTGCAATGGCAGATTGGCTATTTTTGAGCCCCTCAATGGCCTTTCATAGGCAAAAGTTCAGCGTTTGTGGTTATACTGTTGACCAGGTAGAATGCAAATATACCTACAGACAAACAGATAATAATAGGGACCAGACATTGAGAATTAATGCACTTCAAAAGTGCTTATAATTGTGTCTATATTGAAATGGCTTATGGTGTCGTAATCGTATTTTTGAGTAGAGCGGTTTATTGTCAAGATGGAGAACTGTCAACCGAGCTTTTCTTCGATGGATTTCAGTCATGCCCCCAAAGACTTATTGTAAGAGATGAAGAAATCGGCTGATGGAAACTTTTGCTCGGTGAATTTGCAGAAACTTTCAAATTCGAGCTTTTCCCCTTTATGCGTAGATGAAGAATCCAAACAGAAACGCAACTACACCCTGCAAGGAAGATGATTGCGGAAAACCGGTAGAATCAGACAGCAATACAAAACATTTAACCTCGGAACAAATGAAAGCGAACTTCGTAGACTTTACGGATAGGAATACCATGAAAATTCAGAAGAAATTGAACAGAAGATCCAGACAAAACATTTCTATTGAAAAAAGATTACACATTAGCATAGTAACTGACAGAATTTGGCCGGTGCCATCTATGCAAAAATTGATTTTTGATGGTAAATCAGAAAAAGATGTGCCAGACTATGCAGAATTTCAATGCTCAGAGCATCTTACGCCTTTCTCCCCCCCGACGCATCTTACTGTATTACAAAACGTTACTACACATAACCACGACACACAAGTGGGGCATCATGCCGTCCTGTAATAGGCGTCTCGCATACCCACCAGAAAGACACCGCGGTCTTCGGGTCGAAAGACCGTGGTCTTAAGCGCGAAGACCGATGGTCTTAACGCTTAAGACCACGATGTCTAAACCCCGACATCACGATGCCTCATTTCGGACACCCAGAATACACATCGGAAAGACCGCTTCAGACTCTCGGGAGATGGTCTACAGTACATTGAAATATAATGACAAAATGCCGGTTTGACAGAATCTACGTAGTGTCATCAACATGTTGGCAGAATCAAGTACGCAAATACTCGACTCCGCCAACGTGTACATTATATATAAGGTATATGTAAACCTAAGATGTTCTACTACTCTATCGCCCCGGCATGCACCAGTACAGAAACAAGGAGGCAATGAGCAATACCACTATGGCCATGCCCATGACACCCCACATGAAAGACTGGTTGGATTTACGGATGTTGTGCTTCATTGTTTCTCAGAATTGCATTGTATCTTTCAGGATCTCGCAGGATGTCCACCGCCCGACGGTACACTTTGTCCTCGGGCATCGTGTGGCGTATGTTGCCCTGCTGATGATAGTAGCGGGTCATGATCTCACTCTCTATGTATGGGATGATGTGGCGGCGCAGACGCTCGAGGTCGCGGTGTATGTCCGGAGCAAACTTTGTTTCCAGGGCTTTCATCTCTGCCTCGGCCACTTCGAGATACTCTTCCATACGTGCCACCTGACGAAGGAGTTTCATCACCTCGTCGGAACGGCGGTTGTAGGTGAAATCTGACTTCTCTACGCGCAAGCAGAAATCGGCATAAAGACTGTCAGAAAGGCTGAAATCACGAGGTGCAGTCACATCGGGATGCGTAGCCACGAAGTCCGTCACCCAGTCGAAGAAAATGTCGCTCTGCACCAGGTCATATACCATGGTAGGCAATGTGTCATCGGGCATGACTATGTCCGGCTGTATGCCGCCGCCGTCCATGACGCGGCGACCTGCCTTCGTGTAAAAGATTTTCTGTAACGAATCGGGTATTGTCCTTATGCTGCCGTCGTGGTTGTATTTGTGCGCCTGGATGCAACGTCCTGACGGAATGTAATAGCGTCCGGTGGTCAGTTTCAGTTCCCCACGATAAGGCACGTCGCGTATGGCCTGCACCAGGCCTTTGCCGTATGTGCGCGTGCCCATGATGACAGCCCTGTCCATGTCCTGCAATGCTCCGCTGACGATTTCGGCAGACGAGGCCGTGCTCCCGTTGACCAAAACCACAAGAGGCATGTCCGGAGCTACAGGGTCGGTGGTGGTGGAATATTCGTGGTTCATGGACGGCTGCTTGCCCTTGGTATAGACCACCTCAATGCCCTTGTCCAGAAACAGGTTGGTGATGTCCACTGCCTCATTGACAGCACCGCCGACATTGTCTCTGAGGTCAAGAATGAGTCCGCCGGCACCCTCGGCAATAAGTTTCACCAGAGCATTGCGCACCTCGCGTGCACATCCTCCAGTAAAACTGCTGAGGTTGATGTACCCTATTCCCTCGTCCATAATGCCGAAATACGGAATGGCAGGCATCTGTATGGTGTTGCGTGTTATGTGTACGGTGCGCGGCTTGTCATCGCCTGGGCGGCGGAAAGTCAGTTCCATGGTAGTGCCTGCCTCTCCGCGTAGCATTGAAGATACCACTGTAGGCAACATGCCTTTTATGTCCTTGCCGTCGATGGACAATATGATGTCACCTGCTCTCAGGCCGGCTCCGCTGCTTGGCGTATTCTCGTATGGCTCGGAAATGACGACACGGTCATGACCCTTGTGATAACGTATGACACTGCCTATGCCCGCATACTTGCCAGTGGCCATCTGGCGCAGGTCTTCGTCCTCGGCAGGATAGTATCCGGTAAACGGATCCACGTTCGCCAGCATGCCGTCTATGGCCCAGCGTATTACTGTGTCGGCGGCAAGGGTGTCCACATAGTAGAGATCCAGAGCCTTGTATATCTCGTTGAATATTTCCAGATTGCGGGACACTTTGGAATTGTGGTTCTCCACCACCTGGGCATGTACAGGCAACCCCGTGCCAGTCAGCGCGGACAGCAGGGCTATGGCAAAAAGTTTACAGATGGATTTCATAGAAACAAATTACGACCAGCCTAAATCATGACTATGGTTTATCGACAATAGATAAAGGACTTTATGCGGTTCCACGCGGCGGGACTCAACTCACTGCCCACAACCTGCACCGCCTCGGAGGCGAGAATAGTACCAGTCTGTAAACATTTTTCCAGTCTGTGGCCACGGGTCAGCGCGTGCAGGAAACCGGCTGCGAAATAGTCTCCGGCAGCTGTAGTATCCACGACATCCTCCACGTGTTCGGCATGGCACTGGTATATGCGTCCGCCCTCTATCATGGCCATGGAGCCATGTTCGCCCAGCTTCACAACAGCAATATTGCACAGATGAGCAATGTGCCTCAACTGTTCATGAGGGTCAAAACTGCCCGTAAATGCGCGTGCCTCGCCCTCGTTGGCAAACACTATGTCTATGTAATCGGAGATAAGATGATGAAAATAGATGCGGTCCTTGCTGACTACATTGAAACTGGAAAGATCCAGGCTGAGGAACAGTCCGGCACTCTTGGCCTTCATGCAGATGGTCTCTATGAGGTCGTGATCCTGCGCCAGATAGCCCTCGATGTGCAACAGGTCATACCCTGCAAACATCTCTTCGGAAATGTCGCCGGCACCAAGATAATATGCCGCGCCAAGCATGGTGCCGAAAGTACGGTTGCCGCCAGGAGTTATGAACGTGTGGGCGACACCTGTCATTTCGCTTCCGCGAATCAGTTGCGTACGCACACCGGCATCACGGAGCTTGCCCTCAAAGAACTCGCCCATACTGTCGTTGCCAACACGCCCTATGAAGCCCGGCTCACGCCCGAGACGCGCAAGAGCCACCATAGTGTTGCCTATACTTCCGCCACTGGCCATGCTTTTGTCAATGTCGCGCGTCAGGTTTTCTATCTCCAGTTCCCACCTTTCGTTTATCAACGTCATGGCATCTCTTTTGAGATGTATCTCACTGAGCAAGTGCTCGTCCTGCAGGCGATACAGAATATCTACAAGGGCATTCCCTATACCTATTATTTTCATCTTTTACCGTATTTTTTCGACAAAGATATTGTTTATTTCCGAAAAAACCTCTATCTTTGCACCGCAATTAAGGGAAATAGCCTAAAATTTGCTTCAGTAGCTCAGTTGGTTAGAGCACATGACTGTTAATCATGGGGTCGTTGGTTCAAGCCCATCCTGAAGCGCAAACAAGATAGCCTGTCGGTAACGGCGGGCTATAATTGTAAGAAATACGCGCACGCGCGAATTTGTCACCGCTATGGTAAGAAAGGTAGAAGAAGTAATAGACGGATTCCGCTCCATTCTATTCCCAGAGTTTTACGGAAACGGAACTACGGAAGAGTTGCTGTATGCTCAGATGTGCAGCATCATGAACAAGGAGCAGGCCGCCGGCATGAGGGAATATCTGCCGGAACTGAAAGCACAGCTGGAGATGGACATAGAGGCAGCCTACAACGGAGATCCGGCTGCAGAGTCATACGAAGAAATCATCTGCTGCTATCCCGTGATAAAGGCAATGATAAACTACCGGATAGCGCACAGAATGCTGGAACTGGGCGTAAGACTTATACCACGCATCATTACAGAAAAAGCGCACTCGGAAACCGGAATAGACATACACCCGGCAGCCACCATAGGACATCACTTCACCATAGACCACGGCACAGGTGTGGTAATAGGCGCCACCTGCATCATCGGCAACAATGTCAAACTCTATCAGGGTGTCACCCTCGGAGCAAAGAGTTTCCCGCTGGACGAAAACGGACATCCCATCAAAGGCATACCGCGCCATCCGATACTGGAGGACAATGTCATCATTTACAGCAATGCCACCGTACTCGGACGCATAACAATAGGCCGTGGCACCGTTATCGGGGGCAACCTATGGGTGACAGAGGGAACCGAACCGGGAGAGAAACTGATGCAGGAAAGAAAGGCCAGAAAATAGAAGCAGCAAAGATACAGATGCCGCTTGGTCTACGACACTACAACACTTTAAGTCAGGCTCGTTTGTATTATGCCATGGTGAGAAAGCGCACTTTTATAAGAAAGTCAACTTTCAGACAGAATAATTTTCACGATTAACAATAACAGACGATATAAATGGAATTCGAACTAATTGCCAAGACCTTTCAGGGTCTGGAAACAGTACTGGCAGCGGAGCTTATAGATTTGGGCGCCAACAATATTCAGATAGGACGCCGCATGGTGTCATTCACTGGCGACCAGGAGATGATGTACCGCGCCAACTTCCAGTTGCGCACGGCCATACGCATCCTGAAGCCCATCAGTCATTTCAAGGCAACAACGGCAGACGAAGTATACGAGGCTGTCAAGAAGATAGACTGGACACAGTACATATCCAACGAGACCACATTTGCGGTGGACAGCGTGGTGTTCAGCAACGAGTTCAGACACTCCAAGTTCGTGGCCTACAAGGTCAAGGATGCAATTGTGGACCAGTTCCGCGAGAAGACAGGCAGCCGTCCCAACATCCGCATCATGAACCCGGACATCCAACTGCATATCCATGTAGCCGAATATGACTGTACTCTGGCGCTTGACAGTTCCGGCGAAAGCCTCCACCGACGCGGGTATCGCCAAGAGACCGTAGAAGCTCCGTTGAACGAGGTCCTGGCCGCAGGCATCATCCTGCAGACGGGATGGAGAGGCGAGTGCGACCTGATAGACCCAATGTGCGGCAGCGGCACATTTGCCGTGGAGGCAGCCCTCATTGCCAGAGGCATAGCTCCCGGCATCTTCCGCAAGGGGTATGCTTTCGAGAAGTGGCCGGACTTCGACAAAGAACTTTTCGAACGCATATACGATGACGACAGCATGGAACGTCCATTCGAACACCACATATACGGATATGACAACAACCGCATAGCTGTGGAAATAGCCACGCGCAACGTCAAGGCAGCAGGACTGAGCAAGGATGTGACCATCGGTCTGCAGGACTTCAAAGAGTTCAAACAACCGAAAGAGAAGAGCATCATAGTCACCAACCCTCCGTATGGCGAACGAATCTCCGCTCCGGATCTGCTGGGGCTGTACAGCATGATCGGAGAAAGATTCAAGCATCAGTTCGTAGGTGGTGAGGCATGGGTGCTTAGCTACAGAGAGGAATGCTTCGACGCCATAGGACTGAAGCCGTCTTTGCGCACGCCGCTTTACAACGGTTCGTTGGAATGCGAGTTGCGCAAGTATCAGATATTCGACGGCAAGTTCAACGAAATGCGTGCCGGCGGAGGCGACATAAAGACCGTACAGGAACGTAATCTCATGGCCAACCACAAGCGTTTCAAACAAAACCGTGACTTCAAGACACGCTTGGGAGAACAGCCGGAAGAACGCGGACTCTCCGGAGACCGCAACTTCGGCAAAGGCAAATATAACAGCGAAGACAGGAAGAAAGGATACGGGAGCAGAAAGTTCGACCGCCACGTGGACGAAGACGTGCACGACGACAGACGCTTCGGACACAAGGAGAGAAGTTTCGTGCGCAAGGACAGGAACAGCAACCGCGAAGGCAGAAACTTCGAGCGGAGAAACGGAGAAAACGACCGCAGGAACAATGGGTTCGGACACAGAAACGAAGACAACCGTGAGAACAGATTCCGCCGCAACGATGCACGGCAGCGCAGCTTCGGGAACGGCGACGGCAGGGGATACGGCAAAAGACCGGCAGAAAAAAGAAACAACAAACCATTTAATAAATTTCGCAAAGATGATGAAGACTAATACTGTCAAGCTTTCAGCGAAGGCTTTGTTATCATTTACATTTTGTCTTATGTGCGTAATGGCATCGGCACAGCAGAAGCAGTTCACTCTTGACGAACTGTTGGGAGGCGGAGACAGCTATTGGAAACTTCGCCCCGAGAACATCTACACATCGTGGTGGGGAAACATCGCCCTGAAAACGACACCCGAAGGTGCCTATGACCTGAACACCGGCAAGGAGATTCTGACCGTGGAACAGGTGAACAAATATCTTGGCGAGAAAGTGGCCTTCAGCGGACATAACTTCAAGTTCCCTGTCTCTGAAGAACCAGTAGTAATGGTCAGCAAGGGGCTGCGACGCGTAATGCTCGATTTCCATACTGGACGCACACTCATGGATATTACCCTGCCGGCAGGAGCAGCAAACAGCGACTTCAACACCACAAGCCGACAGACCGCATACACCATCGGGGGGAACCTGTATATCCTTACAGCCGACAGCGATACACTCGCTGTCAGCCAGGACGGAGGTACGGACGGAAGCGAAGACATAGTATACGGACAAAGCGTACACCGCGACGAATTCGGCATAAACGGCGGAACATTCTGGTCACCGGACGGAAAACTGCTGGCCTACTACCGTATGGATCAGAGCATGGTATCCAACTATCCGCAGGTAGACATAAAATCACACTGGAGCGAGACCTCCGGAACATCCCGCTGCGCAGGTACATATTCGTGCCACTACCCTATGGCCGGAGAAAGAAGCCATGTAGTGAAAGTGGGCGTTTTCAATACCGTGACAAAAGAAAACGTCTGGCTGGATCTTGTCGGAGAAAAGGATGACTACCACACCAACATTTCGTGGGCACCGGACAACAGCAGCATCTATATCTTTGAACTGAACCGCGACCAGAACCACATGCGTCTGATACAGTACGATGCACAGACAGGTAAACTCATGCGTACCGTACTTGAGGAAAAGAACGACAAATATGTAGAACCGCTCCACCCTCTGGCATTTCTCCCCTGGGACTGCAACAAGGCTGTAATGCAGAGCCAGCGAGACGGATACAACCACCTGTATCTTCTGGATCTGAACAAAGGCAACCTTACGCAGATCACCAAGGGCAAATGGGTCGTACAGCAGTTTGTAGGTTTCAATACCATTGCACACAGACTGGTATACCGCAGCAACGAAGCAGACCCGCGCACCTCATGCCTTTACAGCGTCAAGGTGTCTGGCGGCAAGCCAACCCTGATCGGAGCTAAGGAAGGCGTATGCTACCAAGCCCAGCTGAGCAAGAACGGTGCCATGGTGATTTCGGCATACACGGCACCCGATGTGCCGAGAAGCATAAATCTGCTTTCCACAACAACTGGCAAGGGCAAGAACCTGCTGACAGCCGCCGATACATGGAAGGAACAGGGATATACCGTCCCGACATTCAAGAGCGGAAGCATAAAGGCTGACGACGGCATCACAGACCTGTATTACCGCATGGTGCTCCCTGCCGACTTCGACGAGAACAAGAAATATCCGACGATAGTATACGTTTACGGCGGCCCGCACGCTCATCTGGTGGATGCCAGCTGGCATTGGTCAAGCCGCGGTTGGGAGACGTATATGGCACAGAAAGGATACATCGTCTTTGTCCTTGACAACCGTGGCAGCGAATGGCGCGGACGTAATTTCGAACAGGCCACATTCCGCCAGCTTGGTACCGCGGAATGCCGCGACCAGCGCAAAGGCATAGACTTCCTGACCTCAAAGCCGTATGTGGACAAGGACAGGATAGGTGTGCACGGATGGAGCTTCGGCGGCTTCATGACAACGAACCTCATGCTTACCTATCCTGACATTTTCAAGGTAGGTGTGGCCGGAGGCCCGGTCATAGACTGGAATTATTATGAGGTCATGTATGGCGAACGTTATATGGATACTCCGCAGCAGAATCCGGAAGGCTACAAAAACAGCAATCTGCGCCTGCGTGCCGGCAACCTGAAAGGCCGGCTGCAGATTATCATCGGATACAACGACCCGGTGTGCGTACCGCAACACACGCTGAGTTTCATTCGCGCCTGCATCGATGCCGGAACACAGTGCGACTTTTTCGTATATCCCGGCGGAGCACACAACATGTATGGCCAAGATGCCGTACATCTGCACGAGAGAATCACACAATATTTCGAGGATTACCTGAAGTAAACACACACATACATACAATATGGAAAGAATACTCCTGCTCGGCTCCGGTGGCCGTGAACATGCGCTGGCCTGGAAAATAGCCCAGAGCCCAAAGTTAGAGAAACTGTACATAGCTCCAGGCAATGCCGGTACTGCCTTGACTGGCGAGAACGTGGCACTGAAAGCCGACGATTTTGACGGCATAAGGGATTTCGTACTGGAAAACGGCATCACCATGGTAGTCGTCGGGCCGGAAGACCCGCTGGTAAAGGGGATATACGATTACTTCAGGAATGATGCCCGCCTGACCTCCATTCCAGTCATCGGGCCGTCAGCAAAAGGAGCCGTACTCGAAGGCAGCAAGGACTTTGCCAAAGGCTTCATGCAACGTCACGGCATTCCTACGGCAGCCTACCGGACCTTCACCGGCGAGACACTGGAGGAAGGAAAGGCTTTCCTGCACACGCTCCAGCCCCCATACGTACTGAAAGCCGACGGCTTGTGTGCCGGCAAGGGCGTACTCATCCTGGACAGCATAGAAGAGGCAGAGCACGAACTGGAGGAAATGCTCGGCGGCATGTTCGGCGGAGCGTCCAGCCGTGTGGTCATAGAAGAATTCATGAGCGGCATAGAGTGTTCCGTATTTGTACTGACCGACGGAAAGGACTATGCCATCCTGCCTGAGGCAAAGGACTATAAGCGCATAGGCGAAGGAGATACCGGCCTGAACACCGGCGGCATGGGCAGCGTTTCGCCCGTTCCGTTTGCCGACAGCGAGTGGATGAAGAAAGTAGAAGAACGTATCATACGTCCCACTGTCAGCGGTCTGGCTGCAGAGGGCATAGACTACAGGGGCTTCATCTTCTTCGGCCTGATAAATGTTGACGGCGACCCCAAGGTGATAGAATATAATGTACGCATGGGCGACCCCGAGACAGAAACTGTGATGCTGCGCATAAAGAGCGACCTTGTAGACCTGTTGCAGGGTGTCGCAACACAGACCCTGGGACAGAAGGCCATCGAGTTCGACCCACGCAGTGCCGTCTGTGTGATGATGGTAAGCGGCGGTTATCCCGGTTCTTATGAAAAAGGATTCCCCATCACCGGCATAGACCAGGTGGAGGGCAGCATAGTCTTCCATGCCGGCACAGGCGTCAGCAATGGTAATACAGTCACTGCCGGCGGACGCGTGATAGCTGTAAGTTCCTATGGAGAGACCAAGGCCGAGGCCTTGGCCAAGAGCATGCAGGAAGCCACCAAGATTCAGTTCCAGGGCAAGTATTATCGCAAGGACATCGGACAGGATTTGTAAAGGTCAGGATGCAGCACCCCCGTTTACAGAACCGTATCAGCGAGAGCACCCTCACCCTGCCTTTGTGCATGGTGGCAGGTGCTCTCGTGTGGTTCTGGAGCGGAAACGGAAGTCCAGACTTCCGCCTGAGTGCCATAGCGGCACTGGCATCCGCCGTGCTGACAACATACATTGTTCTTGAAACGGCCAGCGAGTTCTCGCTCCTGCGCGTCCAATCCGACATGATTGCAGCGGTGTGGGTCATGACCGTTGCCATGACATCCTCCGTCCACACCTTTTCTGAAGGATGGGTGGCGGCACCTGCGCTGGCGGCAGGCTACTACATAATGTTCAGCACATATCAGAAACACGAACCTGTGGTGCACGTATTCCACATCTTTCTGCTGCTTGGTGCCGCCTCGCTGGCCATACCGCATTTGATAGTGTTCGTTCCATTGTTCTATTGGTATCTGGCTATATTCCTGCGCTGCATGACATGGAGATGTTTCTGGGCCGGCATCGTAGGATTTGTCCTGCCCGTTTGTTTTGTCATGGGATGGAGCATATTCACCGATGACTACAGCTTTCCGGCGGAAAGTCTGGACCGCCTCTTGTCCGCAAAACCGTTCTCCGGCGAGGATTACAGACTGATGCTCTCGGACGGACGGACAGACGCACTGAATCTGGTTTTCATCACAATATTGTCCGCCGTAGGCATAGTACATTATCTGCGTTATTATTACAAAGACAAGATTCGCACCAGGATGTATCTGTATATATACGTCATGCAAACTATAGCATGCTGGCTGACCATACTGTGTCTGCCGGCTATGTTCACCAAGCTTGCTCCGGTTCTGCTGCTTGGCTCATGTACCATGGCAGCCCACTTTTTTGCACAGACAAACACGCGGACAAGCAATGCGTTTTTCTGCACAAGCGTCCTCGTCCTCATCCTGCTTACACTAATAAATATGGGAATATGGACGTTCTGACGCAGGCTCTTGAGAATTACGGCTACTGGGGAATGACCATCGCAGCCTTTCTTGCAGGCAGCGTTTTCCCGTTCAGCAGCGAGGCCGTCATGGTCAGCCTGCAATTGGCAGGACTGGAACCGTGGCCTCTGTTTCTGAGTGCCACAGCAGGCAATGTCGCAGGTTCCATGTTCAACTACTGGATCGGCACTTTCGGACGCATGGAGTGGATAGAGAAGTACCTGCACATCTCGCTGGAGAAAGTGGAGAAGACACGTCTCTGGATGGATGGGCGCGGGGCATGGATAGGTGCATTATGCTTTCTGCCTATACTGGGCAGCGTGCTCAGCGTAACATTGGGATACATGAGAGCCAATCCGTACGTCGCCCTGACTGCAATCCTTGCCGGCAAGGCTGGACGCTACGGCATCCTTATAGTAACAATATATTACATTAACAATTAAATACAACACAATGAAGCAGTTCAAATGTATAGACACCCTGATGGGGTGGATTGCTTTCGCCATTGCAGCCTTCGTGTATTGCAGCACGATAGAGCCGACGGCAAGCTTCTGGGACTGTCCGGAGTTTATCACCACAGCATTCAAACTGGAGGTCGGACACCCGCCAGGCGCACCATTCTTCATGCTGACTGGAAACATCTTCTCGCAGTTGACTGACGACCCTGCCAAAGTAGCCATGATGATCAACACCATGAGTGCCTTGTTCTCGGCAGCATGTATCATGTTCCTGTTCTGGAGCATAAGCCATCTGGCACGCAAACTTGTGGGCGAAAACGGACAGGTCAAGACCGTGGCACAGGCTCTGACCATAGAGTTGTCCGCCATGACCGGTGCTCTGGCATATACATTTTCCGACACTTTCTGGTTCTCTGCCGTAGAGGGCGAGGTATATGCCTATTCCAGCCTGTTCACCGCCGTGGTCTTCTGGCTCATCCTCAAATGGGAGGACAATGCCGACAAACCCGGTTCCGACCGCTGGCTCATTCTCATAGCCTATCTTACTGGTCTCAGCATCGGCGTGCACCTGCTGAACCTCCTGTGTCTGCCGGCTCTGGTGCTGGTATGGTACTACAAGAAGTGTGACAACCCCGATGTCAAGGGCAGCCTGATTGCCCTGCTTGGCAGTTTCGTGCTTGTTGCCGTGGTGCTCTACGGTATAGTTCCGGGTATCGTCAAGGTAGGCGGATGGTTCGAGCTGCTGTTCGTCAATGAGTTCAGCATGCCCTTCAATACCGGTCTGGTGGTGTACCTGTTCGTGCTGATTGCCATGGTGCTGTGGGCCATCCGGGAATCCACCGTACAGCGCAGCCGTCTGAGGATGAACCTGTCCTTCATCGCCTCCATCGGCATGCTGGGCATTCCCTTCTACGGCAACGGCTTCACATGCGTTGCCGTAGGTGCTGTGGTGATGGTGCTGCTGTATCTGATACTGAATCATGTAAAAGACGGGGTACACTGGATTTCGGCTCGTCTGATGAATACTACGCTTCTGTGTCTGCTCATGATAATGATTGGCTACTCTTCCTATGCGGTGATAGTAATCCGCTCTACGGCCAATACACCAATGGATCAGAACTCTCCCGAGGATGTATTCACCTTGGGCAGCTATCTCAGCCGCGACCAATATGGCGACAGCCCTCTGTTCTACGGACAACCCTACTCCGCTCCCGTCAAGATGGAGGTGCGCGGACAGTATTATGTCCCCGTCAGCACCGAGGGTGCACCGCAATATCAGCGTGTGGAGAAGAAAACAGCCGATGAGCCGGACCGCTACGAGGTCATCGGACACAAAAACAAATATGTGTACTCCTACAACATGCTCTTCCCGCGTATGTATTCCGACCGCCACAGGCGAAACTACGAGGAATGGATGGGCGGCATCAGCGGAAAGAACGTGACCATAGATCACATGGGCGAAATGAAGACCATCAAGGTTCCGACCATGATGGAAAACCTCTACTTCTTCTGGTCATACCAGGTGAACTTCATGTACTGGAGATACTTCATGTGGAACTTTGCCGGCAGGCAGAACGACATACAGGGTCACGGCGAACTGGAGCACGGCAACTGGCTCAGCGGCATTCCATTCATAGACAACATGCGTCTGGGCGACCAGAGCCGTCTGCCGTCGGAACTGCGTGAGAACAAGGGGCACAACGTATTCTACTGTCTGCCACTCATACTCGGCATCATTGGTCTGGTATGGCAGGTGAACAAGAGAATCAACACATCCAAAGGAATGGTGGACGAGGGCGTGAAACAGTTCTGGGTGGTTTTCTTCCTGTTCTTCATGACGGGTCTGGCCATCGTCATCTATCTGAACCAGACACCTGTGCAGCCGCGCGAACGTGACTATGCCTATGCAGGCTCCTTCTATGCCTATGCCATCTGGATAGGTCTGGGTGTGGCTGCCATCAGCGACATGCTCGGCAGATTCGTTTTCCGCAAGAACGCCCTGCCTGCCGCCATGCTCAGCGGCCTGTGCCTGCTGGTTCCCATACAGATGGGCTCCCAGACATGGGACGACCACGACAGAAGCGGACGCTACACTTGCCGCGACTTCGGACAGAACTATCTCATGAGTCTGGACGAGGGTAAGGCTCCGATAATCTTTACAAACGGCGACAACGACACCTTCCCTCTCTGGTATTGTCAGGAGACCGAAGGCTTTCGCACTGATGCACGCGTATGCAACCTCTCATACCTTCAGACGGACTGGTACATAGACCAGATGAAACGTCCGGCCTACGACTCTCCGTCCGTGCCCATCACATGGAACCGTCTGCAGTATGTCACAGGCACACGTGAAGGTGTCTCCGTGCGTCCGGGCGAACTGGAACGCGCCATAGAGATACTGAAAGACGACCCGCAGACCATGCGCGAACTTCTTGGAGACAACCCCTACGAACTTCGCAACATCATAGACCGCTGGGTACTGAACGACAACGAGGATCTGCAATGCTTCCCCACCGACTCCATCGTCTTCACTATAGACAAGGAGGCTGTGCGCCGCAGCGGCATGATGATAGCAGCAGACTCCATCCCCGATGTCATGCACATCAGCCTGAAAGGCAAACGTGCCGTATACAAGAGCGAGATGATGATATACGAGATGCTGTGCCGCACCAACTGGGAACGTCCCATGTATGTGGCCTGCACCGTGGGCAGCGACAACTACGGTTCCCTGGGCAACAACTTCGTGCGCGAGGGTCTGGCAGACCGCATCACTCCGTTCGACACCAAGGAGAGCGGCATGACCATGGATACGGAACGCATGTATGACAACATGATGAACAAGTTCCGTTTCGGAGGTCTGGACAATCCCGACATCTACCTTGACGAGACAGTCACCCGCATGTGCTACACCCATCGCCGCCTGTTTGCCACACTGGCCATGCAGCTGATGCGCGAGGGCAAGACCCAAAAGGCACTGAATGTTGTACGCTATGCAGAGGAGGTCATACCGGCCAAAACCGTACTCCACTGCTACATGAGCGGCAGCATAGACCTGGCACGCGTATGGCTGATGCAGGGCTACAAGAAGGAGGCCGAGGACATTGCCATGAGTGTGGCCGTAAACTCCTGCGAATATCTCGACTGGTATGCCGGTCTGGATCCCAGAGCACAGAAATCCTGCTCGCACGATATATTATATAATGTATATCAGCTCAGTACCTCTCTGGACATCCTCACCGATGCCGAATCCGAGCAGGCTAAGGAATTGCAGGAACAGCTGAACACATACCAGATGATGTTTGCAGAATATCTCTACTGATGCTCATAGAACAGCCTCCACAGTTACTGCACTGGCTCTATCCTGATGCCTTATGGAGGATGGACCGTCACCAGAAGTCGGTTTACCTGACATTTGACGACGGCCCCATCCCCGAGGCAACGCCATATATCCTTGATGTCCTGGATCACTTGGACATCAAGGCTACATTTTTTATGGTAGGCGACAATGCCCGCCGCTATCCCCATCTACTGGAAGAAGTGCGCAGACGCAGTCACCGCATAGGCAACCACACGTACAACCATATCGGCGGCCTATCCCCCCACCCTCGCCAATACCTTGCCAATGCACAAAAGGCCGAAGACCTCCTGCACACAGGCAAGCTGTTCCGTCCGCCGCACGGATGGATGCTCCCCGCGCAATACAGACAGATGCGTCGCTCCGGCTGGCGCATAGTCATGTGGGATGTAGTCACTCGCGACTACAGCACCCGCCTCACAGCCGATGACATACTGGAAAATGTCAGGCGCTATACCCGCAACGGAAGCATCATCACCTTCCACGACAGCCTCAAAAGCATAGACAAGCTACAGCAGATTCTGCCAGAAGCCCTCACATGGCTGAAAGCACAGGGATATGAGTTCCGTGTGTTCGAATGAAACTCTGACTGTGGTACTTAACCATCCGTATTAGAAATTACACCTGATAACCTTCTAATGACCGATTTGTGGTTAAATTCTCCTTTTTATGCCGTAAGCCAACCGTACCCCTGCATAGCCATATCAATGAAGTGATTCATCAGCAGATTTGTTTTGGTGGCAAAGACCTCTCGGTCGTAGGATTCCGGCAGGTCGTTATTCAGGGATACTTGAATAATATCCATTACCTTTTGTCGTGGTTGTCCATCTTTGTACCAATCCACTACCATAACATTGTTCTTCTCCTCAGAGAGTTTCTTATATAGATTCTTGGCTGCCAGTTTCACTTTCTGCTCTTCCTTCTGTGTCAGCTTACGGTCTTTGATGAGGAGGTCGAAGATTTCAAGTTCTTCCTCTTCCAAGTCCATATCAGTGGCGCGGTTCTGTTCTCGCTTCAGCTCTTCTATAAGTTGAAGTAGCTTCTCGTAGTAGTCCTCATTCTCACTGCCCCCGGCATTATAGCGGTCAATGATGCTCTTGTAACGTTCCGAGAATACGATACGGGTACAATTCCTGTTGATTAACTGCTTTAAGGTGCCCTCAATATATTCTCGCAAACTTTCAATCTCCAACGCCTTATAGGGAGACTCCTTTATAACCTTGCGCACTGCGTCTATATCAAGTTTGCTCAGGTCTATAACCTTATTTCTGTGTATACCATAATGAGCCTGCGGCTCTGCTACGACATTAGCCGATACACTGTTGTCAAGCGTATATGCCATTCTCGCCTTGGCACGGTTCAGTTTCTCATCGTCTATCCGGTTGCAGAAAAGTCCATTGATATAGCTTATAGGCGCGAACTTATCGTTCTTCCAGCCTCTCTCGAATATTTCCGGTTTGCTGGCATCGTAAAGATTCATCAGCAGGTTGCCCAATATCTTGAACCGGTCTTTCCATTCGTCCTTTTCAAGTATCTTTACATACGCCAACCGTAAGAGTTCAAGTTGGTCAAGCGTATTGGATTCTGCTATAATATCTTCCATACTTATGCCCAACTGCATAAGGAACACCTCACACTCCGTGATACATTCATCTATATTCTGGATAAGTGTCTCAATGTCTTTTGCCGGGTATTCCGAACCGTCACCATTGGATGCATAGTCGCTCAATGCCCGTTGCATATACTTGAATACATTGACATAATCAACAACGATGCCGCAACTCTTACCCGTAAATACACGATTCGCACGGGCTATCGCCTGCATCAGCGTGTGCCCCTTCATCGGCTTGTCAAGATAGAGGGTGGAGAGCGACGGCACATCAAAGCCGGTCAGCCACATGGCGCACACAAACACGAGACACAACGGATTGTCCGGATCCTTAAAGCGGTCTTCTATGTCTTTGCCGTCGGGCGTTATCTCGTTCAGTTTCGTGCGGTGAAGTGTAATGTCAAGTCCCTGTGC
>CAMWRK010000010.1 GCA_947176655.1 uncultured Prevotellaceae bacterium
CCCATCTTTTTTTTAATGATAGGGCGACCACCTTTTTCTACACGGGTATGATCGTCGGCAGGGTCATATGTTTATTTTTGACAAGGCATACAGTGCATAAGCACCTTTGACAGCCGCTATCCGGCACGACTCAGAGAGTGCGACGACGCACCGCTGATGCTGTACTACTGCGGCACGTCAGACCTGAACAAAAGACGTATTGTCAGCATGGTCGGCACACGCAACATCACGGACTACGGACGGCAGACGTGCGAGAGGTTCATACGGGAACTTGCGGAACTGTGCCCAGATGTCCTTGTCATGAGCGGTCTGGCCTATGGCATCGACATACAATGCCACCGTCAGGCACTGCACAGCGGTCTGGAGACAATAGGAGTTCTGGCTCACGGTCTTGACCACATATATCCGGCCCTGCACCGCGACACGGCAAAAGAAATGGTACAGAAAGGCGGTCTGCTGACGGAGTTCATGTCACGGACAAATGTGGAGAAGAGATTCTTCCTGCAACGCAACCGCATAGTTGCCGGATGTGCCGATGCCACGATAGTGGTGGAGAGTGCGTCGCACGGAGGCAGCCTTGCCACGGCAGAGATGGCACAGGGCTACGGCAAGGAGGTCTTTGCCTTTCCGGGACGCATAAGCGACTCCCGTTCCGAGGGCTGCAACAGGCTCATTGCCGACAACACAGCCGCACTGCTGACATGCGCCGAAGATTTCGTGAGAGCCATGGGATGGGACGGCGACAAGGAACTGCACAGGAAGGCAGCTTCCGGAATACAGCAGGAACTGTTTCCCGTACTTACAGACGAAGAGCAACTTGTTGTCAAGGTGTTGCGCGACAAGGAGAAATTACAGCAGAATGTCATTTCCGTAACGACAGGAATACCAGCCGGAAAACTCATTGGACTGCTATTCGCCATGGAGATGAAAGGTATCGTAAGAATGATTCCGGGCGGCATGTACCGTCTGAATTAACACAATATACCAACAACCATTTAACTCAATCACAACATGAGTAAACAAAAACGCTATTTCCTCAGCGAGGAAGAAATTCCAAGGCAGTGGTACAACATCCAGGCAGAGATGCCCAACAAGCCCCTTCCCATGTTGCATCCAGCCACCAAACAGCCAATAAAGGCGGAAGACCTGTTCCCGCTCTTTGCACAAGAGGTAAGCCGTCAGGAGATGGATCAGGAGCACGCTTGGATAGACATACCCGAACCCGTGCGCGAGCAGTACAAGTTCTACCGCAGCACGCCCCTGGTACGCGCCTACGGTCTGGAAGAGGCTCTCGGCACCCCGGCACACATCTATTTCAAGAACGAGAGTGTCAGCCCGGTAGGAAGCCACAAACTCAACAGCGCACTGGCGCAGGCATACTACTGCAAGCAGGAGGGTGTCACCAACATAACCACCGAGACGGGTGCCGGCCAGTGGGGCTCAGCCATGAGCTATGCCGCAAAGATCTTCGGGCTGGAAGCTGCCGTATATCAGGTGAAGATAAGCTATGAGCAGAAACCCTACCGCCGCGCCATCATGCAGAGCTACGGCGCACAGGTCACACCCTCGCCCTCAATGTCCACACGTGCCGGCAAAGATGTGCTGACCGCCGACCCCAACAACAACGGTTCTCTCGGCACTGCCATATCCGAAGCCGTAGAACTGGCCATGACCACACCGAACTGCAAGTACGTTCTCGGCTCCGTGCTGAACCACGTGGCTCTGCACCAGACCATCATCGGTCTCGAGGCAGAGAAGCAGATGCAGATGGCCGGCGAATATCCAGACATCGTTATCGGATGCTTCGGAGGCGGTTCCAACTTCTCCGGTATCGCCTATCCATTCCTGCGTCACAACTTCACGGGCGAACGCAACACACGTTTCATCGCCGCTGAGCCGGCAAGCTGTCCAAAACTGACACGCGGACAATTCCAGTACGACTTCGGCGACCTCAGCGGTCTGACTCCGCTCATGCCCATGTACACTCTGGGACACAATTTCATGCCCTCCAACATTCACGCCGGAGGTCTGCGCTACCATGGTGCCGGCATTCTCATCTCACAGTTGCTGAAAGACGGATTCATCGAGGCTGTCGATGTGAAACAGACCGACACATTCAAAGCTGGTCTGCTCTTCGCCACCAAGGAGGGTATCATCCCCGCCCCCGAATCATGCCATGCCATTGCTGCCGCCATCGACGAGGCCATGAAGTGCAAGGAGACGGGCGAGGAGAAAGTCATCCTGTTCAACCTCTCCGGACACGGTCTCATAGACATGACGGCATACACACAGTATCTGTCCGGCAACCTGGTGGACTACGAGGTTAGCGACGAGGAAGTGGCCCGCAACATCAAGGAACTGGATAAAATCATCTGAAAGGAAACTTGCCTGAAAACACAGGGCAATGAAAATTAGGATGTGGCGTAAACAAGCAATTGCGTCACATCCTTTTTTATTAGGTCAGCCAACAAGGTCATCCCGTTCCCCCGAAGGCCGGCGTCAGAGAATGGCACATATCTCGTCCAGGCCGTGAATCTCATAGTCCGGCTGCACGTCGGCCCTGTCCTGCTCCGGGTGGCGGTTGAACCACATGGCGGCCAGTCCGGCACCCATGGCTCCGAGAATATCGGCCTTATAATTGTCGCCAACCATTAGCGTATCGGCAGGCGAAGCCCCCGTCGCACGGAAAGCATATCTGAAATAATCCACCGAAGGCTTGTTCACTCCGGCATCTTCCGAAAGCACCACCGTGTCAAAGCAGTCCGCCAGTCCGCAGGCACGAAGCTTGCGGTACTGGACCTCGCGGAACCCGTTGCTGCATATATGCAGGCCGTAGCCACGACTCCTGAGATAGTCCACGGCCTCGCGTGCGCCGTTGACCAGACCGGGTTTCACTGCACACAGTTCGAGGAAACAGTCGCTGACCCCGAGGCAGTACTCGCGGCTAACATTCTCCAGCCCCCGGCCAAGACTCAGCGGTCTGCGGAACCGTTCCAGAATCAGATAGTCACGCGTTATCTCACCAGCCGAATACTGTTGCCACAGTTCTCTGTTCACCTGCCAGTATGGAACAGTGAAAGCCTCAATGCTGTCGAAATAACGTTGCATCCCGAAGTGCTCGTATAGTTCCACCAGGGCAATGTCGGCATTGCCGCGTGTATCGTACAGGGTATCGTCGAAGTCCAGGAATATGTCCTTGTATATTTTTTCCTTCATTCTTGTCGCTAATTAGGTCCGTAAGATAATTCTACATTAGCTTTCGCTGACAAAGGCACGCTTTTTTTAAGAACCGGGATGCCTCGACGCAAATCGAGACATCCCGGTGTATGCATGCAAGGGAACCGGTATATTTATCAGATGCCCAGCTCCTTGATTATGTTCCTGCCGCCGCCCCAGCGGTCGATGACCCACAGGACAAAGCGGATGTCCACACCGATGCACCGTTGCAGGGTGGGATCAAAACTGATGTCACCGGCCATTGCCTCCCAGTTGCCGTCGAAGGCAAGACCTATGACATGGCCGTTGCCGTCGAACATGGGCGAACCGCTATTGCCGCCTGTAATGTCGTTGTTGCTCAGGAAGCAGAGGTGCATCTGTCCTGTCTTCTTGTCGGCATATTTGCCGAACTTGCCCTTCTTGAGCAGTTTCACGATGTTCTCCTCCAGTTCATAGTCCTCTATCTCATCCTGTCTGGCAGCTTTCTCCAAGAGACTGCCGCTGTTGGTAAAGTAGTCATAGTGGGTGCCGTTTGCCGTGTAGTCCTGGATGAAGCCGTAGGACAGACGCATGGTCATGTTGGCATCAGAGTAGTGAGGCTGGTCGGCCTCCATTTCCATCAATGCCTGTGTCAATATGCGCTCGTTATGGCGGATGGTGCGACCGGATTCGCCTACAGTGCGCAGCAGACGGTAGTAGGCATCCACGATGTCGTCAGCATAGCGCATGGCCATGTCGTTGCTTCTCAGGACGCTGTCGGCAGCCATTTTCTCCACGCACATGGTGTCCAGCAGGCATGTCTTGGCAAACAGTTCACGGGCATAAGCCTTGGCATCACCGCCGTATACGCTGTCTATCACCTGATAGAATGCAGGCAGAAAACGGTTGTCCGACCACTTGCGGTAGTCCTGAAGCAGGACACCCATGGTCTCCTCGTCCACACGCGGATCATAGTCCTTGTAGAACTTCTTCAGGTCTTCAGCACAGAGGACAATTTCCTCGGAAGTGGGATGCTGCGGCATACGGGCTATGCGCCCTGCCACGGTGCGTAGTTCTATGCCGCGGAAGAATGTCTCGGTGAAGTACGTAAGCAGGGCTATGTTTTCCTTACGACCGTTATATGCTTCCTCCAGCGCGGGCAGGACGGCACCGAAGCGGGCATTGCGCGCCTCGTCGCAGGTATACCAGTCGCGTATGCGCTGCTCCGTCTTCTGCTTCTGTCCCACAATGTCCAGATCCTTCACAGCCTTGTTCATGCCGATGGAGTTCTTCCAATAGTTGCTGCTGCCGGCCCACTTGCTTGCGTACTTGATGCCTATGGCGCGGTCTTCGTCCATCCAGTGCTTCCACACGTTCTGCTTGGCGGTGCGGACATCTATGACGGCCTGGTTGGTGGCCTCGGTGCGCTCCACGATGCCCCATGAGGAAAGGTAGCGGTCGGTATGGCCGGGGTAGCCTATGGTCATACAGTAGTCGCCGGGGGCATAGCCCTTGACAGAGACAGGAGCATAGCCTGGAGTCTTCAGGGGCACGTTGTCCTCGCTGTACTCCGCCGGAGTACCGTCGGGACGGGCATAGATGCGGAACATGGAGAAATCGCACGTCTGACGCGGCCACATCCAGTTGTCCGTGTCGCCGCCGAACTTGCCAAGGGTCTCCGTGGCGGTGAACACCAGACGTATGTCATGATACACCTTATAGAAGTTGGCATAGAAGGCATTGCCGCCGTAGTACGATGCCACGCGGCACTCCATGCCCGGGTTCAAACTGTCCAGTTCGTTCTCCAAAGCAGCGCATATACTGTCGGTATACAGGCTTTCCACACGTGCGGAATCCATGTCGCCGGCGTGTTCGAGATAAAGACGCGCCAGTGCGTCGTTCACACGTGCCGTGCAGTCCTCCACCTTCTGCAGGAAACGCACGTACAGCCCCTGAGCGGGACGCTCCTGTTCACGAGTGCGCGCCACGAAACCGTTCTTCAGTATGTCGTCCTCCGGTGTGGACAGAGCCTGAATTGCTCCGTAGCCGCAATGGTGATTGGTAAAGAACAATCCCTCGGGTGAGACAACTACACCGGAGCAGAAATCGCCCAGATTGATGACAGCATCCTTCAGGCTTCTGCCACCGGGGTTGTACAGCTGTTCAGGGGTGAGATTAAGACCCAGGGACTTCATCGTCCCGGCAGTCTGCGGATTGATGTACGAGAGCATCCACATACCCTCGTCGGCACTCGACACTAACGAGCACATAACAGCCAAGGCCGTCAACAGAATTTTACGCATACCTAAATTATATATTAATAGTTACTATTCCGTACTGCAAAGGTACGAATTATTATCGGGCGGCGACAGTATTTCGCTTTTATTTTGTATATTTGTCTGCGAAGACAGTAGGTCAGACGGTTACTCAAAAAGAAACAACCATGGGGAGAAACAAATTTTCTCAGCGGGAAATAGACATAATATCCAAACTTCTGCAACGAAAGATGGCCGGGACACGGTTCCAGCAGAAAATGGTGCGCCACACCTTGCGCACGACTTTTGAATTCAACATCTCCGATTTCAACATACAGGGCAAGGCTTTCGGCTCCGAGGACTTGCAGGAATGCATACGCCGCGGACGCATACAGGTGCTGGACGAAGCCACCATAGAGGTCATGAAACAACGCCACGCCGAGAAACGCATGCGCGACGAAGCCTTGCGACAGGCCGAAGCTGTAGCCGACGGCGAGGCCGTGGACTGGCAGGAAGTGCAGCGGCAATGGGACGAATACTATGCCACACACCCGGACGAAATGCTGTCATGACACAGGAGAGGCATTAATCATTAATAAAGAAACATGATAAACATAGACAGCGACAAATGTACGCGATGCGGAAAATGCCGGACGGTATGCCCGACATCCATCCCTATCATAGAGAAAGGGCATATGCCACGGCTGAGACATCCGGAGGCATGCATATCCTGCGGACACTGCGTGGACGTATGTCCCACCGGAGCCTTCGAGCATGACGCTTTCCCCGCGAAGAACATACACACGGTGAACCGCGACCTGCTTCCGTCTCCGGAGAGCCTCATGGAACTGATACGCTCCAGGCGCAGCAACCGCACCATTACCGCAGCACCCATCCCCCGGCACGCACTGGACATGATTCTGGAGGCGGCGCGCTATGCCCCCACGGCGGAAAACAGCAGACAGGTGCATCTGCACCTCGTCACCGACTGGAAGACTCTGCACGACATAGAAGCGGCAACAATGGGCTTTTTCATGCGTCTGGCACGCGTGATGCTGTTTCCGCCCGTCAAGACCATACTCAGGCCGTTCATGCGCAAGCTCTACGACGAGGCTCCGGCACTGCTGTCCATGAACGAGAAGTTCCGGCAGGGGCAACATCCCTCCATCTGCGAGGCCACAGCACTGCTCGTCATTTCCGCTCCGCGCGGCTACGACTTCGGTTCACAGGACTGCAACTTGGCATACCAGAACGCCTCGCTGATGGCAGAATCCCTCGGAGTGAGCCAGATATACATGGGCTTCGTGCAGACTGCCATGTTCATGATGGGGACAAGAAAGGCCGCACGCATTCTGGGCATACCACACGGACACAAGGCCTTCGCCATAATGGGACTGGGCATGCCGGCCTTCAGATACGGCAGATACACCGACCGCTAACATCACCACCGCTAACCGCCCATACAACTATCATGAGAAAGACCATGTTTTTATCTCTGCTGCTCAGCCTACCGGGGATGGCTGTCTGCCGGGCTGCCGGAGACAACATCGCCGTGTGCCGCACCGAAGCCACAGCAAAGAACGGCAACATTTCCGTAAACGACACGGACAAGACCATCACACCGGCATATACCAATGCGGAGAGCGTCGTCAACCCGCAAGCCGTCACAGCCCTTGCCGACCGCATAGGCGGACAGGGAACGGCGGACAGTTTCGTGTTTGTCCTCGACCCCTCCATGAACTCAAGGCAGGAGGCTTTCAGCATAGGAGGCGAGGAAGAAAAAATCCTCATACGTGGCAACAGCATCAGTGCCCTGACAACGGGGCTGGGCTGGTACCTGAACCGCTATGCCAGAATAAACATCTCATGGAACTTGCTCAACGAAAAAGCAGACGGAGAGGCGTACGCCGACCTCACCGGGCTGCCAGTGCCGGCCAGGGAGGAAACGCACACATGCGATGCTGCATACCGTTATTTTCTGAACTACTGCACGTTCGGATACTCCATGACGACATGGACATGGAAACGCTGGCAGCAGGAAATAGACTGGATGGCTCTGCACGGAATAAACATGCCGCTGCAGATTGTGGGGCTGGAAGAGGTGTGGCGCAGATTCCTGACCATGGAAAAAAACGGCAGCAGAAAATACAACTATACCGACAGCGAGGCCAAAGAATTTGTCGCAGGCCCGGCATACACCGCATGGTGGGGCATGAACAACCTGGAAGGATGGGGCGGCACCTCGTCCACAGGATGGGGTGGAGTGCAGGACGATGCCTGGTATGCGCGCCAGACCTCGCTGGCAGGGAAAATCCTCGACAGACAGCGCGAACTGGGCATGCAGCCGGTGTTGCCGGGATTTTCAGGCATGGTGCCAAGCAGCTTCACATCAAAGACCGGTGTCCCAACAGACAACAACGGCGGCGAATGGTGCGGATTCACACGTCCGCACATCATAGATCCCACGGCAGACAGATTTGCGGAGATTGCCGCAGACTACTACGAATGCCTGAAACAGGTAATGGGCGAAAGCCAGTACTACTCCATGGACCCTTTCCACGAGGGCGGCAGCATAAGCAGCGGGAAATATGCCGAAGCATACACGGCCATATACGATGCCATGGAGGCAGCGCACGGGGGGGCGCAGTGGGTCATACAGCAGTGGCAATGGAGCGGCAACCAGAAAAAGTCCATCGGTGCCGTACCGGAAGGACGTCTGATTGTACTGGATCTGTTCTCGGACGGCAGGCCGGCTTTCGATGCATACAACGGATATGCGCCGCAGGACGCCGTATTCTGTGCCCTCCCCAACTTCGGCGGACGCTCCGGACTGATGGGCAGACTGAACAATCTTGCTGATAATTATTTCACATACAAAAGCAAGTACCCATCCATCAAAGGTATCGGTGCCGCGCCAGAGGCAATAGAACAGACACCGGTGACATACGACCTGCTATTCCAGCTCCCGTGGATGGGCGGCAAGGCAGACATAGGAGAGTGGACAGAGCAATATGCAGCGGCACGCTATGGCACGGACAATGCCGCCGTGGGACAGGTATGGGAACTGCTCAGGCAGAGCGTGCTGAACTACGGTGCCGACGGCATACAGGGTCCCGTAGAGGATGTGTGGGCGGCAAGACCCAATCTGGATGCCTCGCCGGCCAGCACATGGGGCAAAACCATAACGGATGCCGCAGAAACATATACCACGGCACGCAGACAGATGCTTGCCGACGCCACATTCAGACTGCTCGGAGAACACGGCAACCTGGCTCTGGCACCAGGTTCTGTACACGAGAGCAACTACAGCTACGACCTCGTGGAGTTCGGGGGAGCCGTGATGGCTGACTATGCCTACGACCTGCTTCTGGGCATAAAAACGGCCAAAGAAGCTGCCGGGACTGCTTTTGCCTCAGACAAGACCTACAAAGCGCGACGCGATGCCTTTCTGGCACTGATAGCGGACATGGACCGTTTCAAAGGCACAAACCTCAACTTCCGTCTGGGAAAATGGACCGGCGAGGCACGCGATGCGGCTGCAGAAGTACACGGAGCCGTTACGGCCACTCCGGACTGGTACGAGTTCAACAACGCCCGCACATTGATAACGACTTGGGGCGACCGCACGCAGAACAGCGGGCTGAAAGACTATTCCTACCGCTCATGGCAGGGACTGCTGAAGGACTATTACCTGCCGCGATGGCAATACTTCTTCGACAACGGATGCAAGGGGTGTGACTATTTCTTCTTCGAATGGAACTGGGCGCACGGTATGAAGCACAAGGTGGGACAGACGGTCAAAAGCACGACACGCCTGACAAAGGGGGAAAACGGATATTCATACAGCCGCGAACCTGAAGGAAGCACCGTGGAGGAGGCTACAGCACTGTTGGACAGATACATCATACCGATAACCATGAAGAGCGGCACATTCTATGCCTACCGCCATCTGGACAACGATATGTCCGCTGCAGTAAGCATCATGGCAAATCCAGGCGAGACTCTGGTACTGACACCCTATTTCGGAAACCCGGGCACACTGTCCGTGAACGGAAACATAATAGAGAACGTGGACGGAGAAAACGGACAGGTGAAAATAAGGCCAGACGCCACCGACGGCGCGCATACGTGCCGGTTAATTCTGGACGACGGTACGACGCTGTCATTCACCGTGGTGGTGAATCCGGCATACTACGGGACATACAGGGCAAACTACAAGACAGACAGCGTCTCGCCGCACCGCTGAAAGGCCTAAACGTCATAATCAACAGTCCGATAAGCAGACCCCATACATACCGCACAATGATAATACGCCGCACACACAGCGAACATAACATAGCCGAATACCTGAACTCCGTGCCATTCACAGTGGATCCTCAGGACGTATACACAGCAGGCAGTCTGTACGCAGGATTCGACCCGTCTGACCCCTCGTCCTTTACTTCATGCTACGACCAGCAGGTCTACCGACACTACATAGACACGGGCAAGGTGACTGACAGTCCAATGGAAGCTCTTGCACGCAACCTGCATGACTTCTGCATGGTGCAGAACATGAAACGCCTGCTTGCACAATATGACAAATGCAGCGTGGTGGCCGTCATGGGCGGCAATGCCATGAAGCGGAACGATGCCGCATACGAAAAGATAGCCCGCATAAGCCGCAAACTCACGGAACTGGGTTCGCTCATGGTTTCGGGCGGTGGCAGCGGAGCCATGGAAGCGACAGGTTTCGGAGCCTGGATGGCCGGGCGCAGCGAGGAAGAGTTTGCCGAAGCCCTGTCACGCCTGGCTGCAGTGCCCTCACAGAAGGACAAGGACTATCTGACTACCTCTTTCGGCATCCTGCACGACTATCCGCAGCACACGTTCCGCAACCTCAGCATACCCACATGGCTCTACGGCCACGAATGGACATCCCCATTCGCCACGCACATAGCCAAACTGTTCGAGAACAGCGTGCGCGAAGACACGCTCCTCACCATAGCTTACGGCGGCATAATCTATGCTCCGGGACGTGCAGGCACCATACAGGAGGTCTTCCAGGAGGCCGTGCAGAACCACTACCTCACCTTCGGCTTTGCCAGTCCCATGGTCTTCCTCGACAGCAAATTCTGGAACGAGACCACCCCGCTATATCCTCTTCTCACAGACCTTATGCGTAAGGGCATATACAAAAATCTGCTCCTTTCCCTGACCGATGACCCCGACGAGGCCGTCGCCACGATAATGCAGTTCCGCCAGACCTGCTCAGGCAAAAGTCTGCCAGTGGCAAATTCCATAAGCCACCGGATTTGACCATTCTCCACTTATCCGCCCACTTTAACAAAGGTCACTTCCGGACACACCCACATGATACAAGGAAGAGTTCGAACTGGAATTTTAAGAAAATAGCATGACACGATCGGTCTTTTGTGCAGTAATATCTCCGTACTGCACAAAAAACATACTTTTTTATGCAGTACGCGTTGTTTTTATGAAAGAATGATTGTACTTTTACAACATGAAAAACATAATTCTCAACCAGCGAAAGGAACGTGACGAGCTAATTTCACGTCCATACTTGACACGACGAAATAATCATGATGTAAATCTGTTGTTAGGCAGCCGCCTTATCAAACTGATAACAGGGCCGAGGCGTGTCGGCAAATCTACACAGGCTCTGCTGATGCTGCGCAGCAAGAATTTTGCCTATCTGAACTTCGACAACCAGTCGCTCTTGGAGGCATGGGAAGCAAATCTGGTCATGCGTATGCTGGACGAAGTCTATCCTGGCTACGAATATCTGCTTCTTGACGAAGTACAGAACTTGAATGCGTGGGATCTGTGGGTCAGCGAGCTATACAGGATGGGTAAAAATATGGTCATCACCGGAAGCAATGCCAAGATGCTCAGCAGCGAAATGGCAACGGTATTGACCGGCAAGTATCTGCAAGTGGAAATGTTACCGTTCAGCCTTGAAGAATTTTTCGACTGGAGAAAACTTGCACTTCATGAACTGAAAAAAGAACAACTGACTGAGGCGGCAGTACTGACCGATGACTATCTGAGGAATGGCGGTTATCCGGAGACAGTGGCATCGCGTCAGCTGACACGCAGTTATCTCGAGACACTGTTTGATTCCATCGTGTGGAAAGATGTTGTCAAACGTCATCGCGTCCGCAACACGACAGGCTTGAACGACCTTGCCATGTATCTTGTCTCCAACTTCTGTAATCCCGTCAGTGCCAATGAACTCACTGACACACTGGGGTTCTCCAGTGTCAACACCACCCAGAAATTCATGGACTACTTGCATGAGCCATACCTTTTTTTCTATTTGCCACGCTATAACAATAAGCTGGTGTTGATGAAAAAGGCTCCACGGAAGGTCTATGTAGTAGACAACGGTTTTGTGGCTGCCAAGGCATTTGCTCTGAGCGACAATCTCGGACGCCTGCTTGAGAACCATGTATTCATCGAACTTATACGCCGCGGCTTCGATACCGAAAAGACAATGTTTTACTATCACTCACGCAATGACAAGGAAGTGGATTTCGTACTTCGCAACGGAAACCGCATAGAGCGTCTGGTGCAGGTCTGCTACGACATGAGCAGTCCCAAGACAGAAAAGCGGGAAATCGAAAGCCTGACAGAATGTGCAGAGGAGCTGAAGTGCAGCAATCTAATCATCGTCACATACAATGACAGGCGAACAATAGAGAAAAACGGCTATAAGATAGATATTGTACCTATATCTGAATTTTAGGATACTGACGACCGACAGCTGACGTTACCTTTATAAAACCATTATTGCTTCCATATAACACTTGACTTATGCCGTCAATGTTATATGGAAGCAATAGCATGTGTATCAGAGGAACTATGCCTCGATTACTGTGCCGCCTGCGGCCTGTATGTCCGAAAAGTGTGTGATGACGACACGGCGCACGCCGCAGGAGATGCTGTCGAAAGCGTTGTCAAGCTTGGGTATCATGCCTCCGGAAACGATGCCCCGTTCCTTGAGTTCAGCATAGGTGACGGTATTTATGGAGGGGATGACACTGTCATCATCGTCCGCATCGGCCAAAACTCCGGGCTTTTCAAAACAATAGGTAAGCGTGACTTCAAATTCGGAGGTCAGTGCCTTTGCCACTGTGGAGGCCATAGTGTCGGCATTGGTATTGAGGATATTGCCATGTCCGTCGTGCGTAAGCGGAGCTACAACCGGCACTACCGGACACATGCCATCGCAGGGTTTTATCAGTGAGGCAAGACGCTGGCCGTCGGCTCTGTCAACATCGCCGACGAAACCGAAGTCCACAATCTGTTCCGTACCATCGTCCAGACGCATCATGCGCGGCGCACGTCTGTGGCTGCGTATTATGTCCATGTCGGCTCCGGTAAGCCCCACGGCATTGATGCCATGAGCCTGCAGGGCGGCGACAATACGTTTGTTGACAAGACCGCCGTAGACCATGGTCACGACATCGAGCATAGCCTCATCGGTTATGCGGCGACCGCCTACCATGCGGTTCTCTATTCCCAAACGGGTGGCCAGGCCGGTGGCGGAACGTCCTCCGCCATGCACCAGCACCTTGTAACCCGGCATGAGGGCAAACTGACTTATGAGCTCTCCCAGCGATGCCCGGTTCTCGACTACGGCACCGCCTACCTTGATGACATTTATCTTATCCATAAAGTTATCCTGATCGATTATTCCAGATAGGTATATCCGTAGAGACCGGAACGGTAGTTGCTGATGAACTCCTTGCCCTCGCTCTCGGTAATCTTGCCCTCCTTGACGGCCTTGCTTACCCATATCTCCAGACGTCGTACAAGTTTCTTAGGTTCGTACTGGACATACTCCAGAACATCGGCAACAGATTCACCGTCGATAATCTGCTCTATCTCGTAACCACCGTTGTCGTCTATAGAGATGTGTACGGCATTGGTGTCGCCGAAAAGGTTGTGCATGTTGCCCATAATCTCCTGGTATGCCCCAACAAGGAAGACACCGATATAGTAGTGCTCGCCCGGCTCAATCGGGTGCATGGGCAGATAACTTGTCTGCTGCATACCGTTGACATAGGCCGTCACCTTGCCGTCGGAGTCGCAGGTTATGTCCTGCAGGGTGGCGGAGCGCGTAGGCCTCTCTGCCAGACGTTCTATAGGCATGATGGGGAAGAGCTGGTCTATGCCCCAGGAATCTGGCATGCTTTGGAAGAGGGAGAAATTACAGAAATACTTGTCGGCCATCTTCTTGTCCAGCGTGCGCAGGTCGTCGGGCACATGCTTCTGGTGATGCACCAGTTCGGCAATCTCATGGCCTATGGCCCAATAGAGGCTTTCTATCTGCGCACGGGTCTTGAGGTCTATGATGCCGTGACGGAAGAGCCCCAGAGCCTCGTCGCGCAACTCCTCTGCATCGTGCCAGTCTTCCAGCATGGATCGGCTGGAAAGATGATCCCAGATGTCCGTAAGGTCGTGCACCAGCTTGTGGTCCTCTGCCGTGGGCTGGAAGTCTTCTGGCATCTGCGGCACGCTGACGCTTTCTATGACATCCAGAATGAGCACCGAATGATGGGCGGTGAGACTACGCCCGCCTTCAGTAATAAGGTTGGGATGTGGTATGTGGTTCTTGTCGGCAGCCTCGACAAAAGTGTACACACAGTCGTTGACATACTCCTGAATGCTGTAGTTCACGGAACTTTCGGAGTTGCTGCTCCTTGTGCCGTCATAGTCCACGCCAAGACCGCCGCCACAATCCACGAACTTGATGTCATAGCCCATGGCGTGCAACTGTACGTAGAACTGCGCCGCCTCTTTCAGAGCCTTGGAAATGTCGCGTATCTTGGTTATCTGGCTGCCGATATGGAAATGGATGAACGTCAGACAATCCTTCAGGTTCATCTCCTCCAGAGTGTACAGCGCCGTGAGCAGTTCGTAGCTGTTCAGGCCGAACTTGCTGGCATCGCCGCCGCTTTCCTGCCACTTGCCGCTGCCGCTGGAGGCCAGTTTTATGCGTATACCCAAGTTGGGGCGGACACCCAATCTGGCCGCCGTGTCAGCAATAATCTTCAGTTCCGGCAGCTTCTCAACGACGAGGAAGACGCGCTTGCCCATTTTCTGTGCAAGAAGTGCCAGCTCAATGAAATTCTGATCCTTGTGGCCGTTACAGATGATGAGCGAATCAGAGTCCATGTGCGTGGCCAGAACGGCATGAAGCTCAGGTTTGCTACCCGCCTCCAGCCCGAGATTGTAGCGTTTGCCATGGCTTATTATCTCCTCCACCACAGGACGCATCTGCTTGCCCTTGCTGGGATATATGATAAAATGCTCACCATGATAGTTGTACTCCTCTCCCGCCGTGCGGAAGCAGGCATCGGTCTTCTGGATGCGGCTGTCCAGAATGTCCGGGAAACGCAGCAGCATGGGGGCAGCCACATGCTTGGTGGCCAGGCTGTCGACCACCTCTTTCAAGTCGATGCGTACACCGTTCTTCTTCGGTTCCACGTATACGTGTCCCTGTTCGTTGATGCCGAAGAAATTTACTCCCCAGCCTTTGATGTTGTAGAGTTCCTCCGAATCCTCAATACGCCACTTTCTCATTTATGTCCTTAACAAAACAGATAGGCTCTAATTGCCAGTGATTAATAAATATGGGAATGATTAAAGCTATATAACTCGGTACTTTATATGCCGGTAGCCTCGCGGAGCAGCCTGACGCTCTCGGCTACCTTCTCACGCGAATTGAGCAGGTCTACGTCGAAGATGTACTTGGCCTTGGAATAGAATGGTTCACGCTGTCGCAGCATCTCACGTATGTATGCCGCCAGTTCCTCCTCGGTCTTACCGGCTATGAGCGGGCGTACCACTCTGCCCATCCTGAGATGAGCCGCCAGAACATCCGGCGATGCTTTCAGATATATGGTTTCGCAGAGAGAGTTCATGTAGTCCATGTTGTCGAAGAAACACGGGGTGCCTCCGCCGCACGATATTACCACATTCTCGAACTCCGCCACCTCGTGCAACATATTGCGCTCCATTTCCCGGAAAGCGTCCTCGCCACGTTCCTCAAAAATCTGTGCCACAGTCTTGTGGAAACGCATCTCTATGTACCAGTCCAAATCATAGAAGCGCACACCAATCTCTTTCGCTAAGGCATGGCCTATGGTGGTCTTGCCAGCGCCCATATAACCTAAAAGGACGACACTCTTCATGCCTGCTTTCTTCTTCTCGTAGACTTTACCGTGGGAGCCGGAGCGTTATTTATGACGTCCATGCATTCCTCGTAGGACAGTTCCTCGGCTCTATCGTGCAGGTTCTTCGGCAACTTGTAGTTCTGTTTCCTGTAAACCAGATATGGGCCGTAACGTCCGTTCATCACCTCCAGTTCCGGATCTTCCTCAAAGGTCTTAAGATGTTTGCGCGCCTCGTCCAAACGATACTGCAAAATCATCTGTACAGCATGTTCCAGACTGATGGACAGCGGGTCAAGCTCCTTTGGAATGGAAATGTACGTCTTGTCTATGTTGATATACGGGCCGAACCTGCCAGCACCTATCTTTACAAGCGAACCGTCGAAATCGCCCAGAACCTTAGGGAGCTTGAACAGTTCCAGAGCCTCCTCCAGAGTTATTGTCTCCAGACTTTGTCCCTGCTTCAACTGTGCAAAGCGAGGCTTCGTGCTGCTCTCGGTACTGCCTATCTGGGCTACCGGCCCGAAGCGGCCTATCTTCACCATGACGGGCTCACCTGTCTGCGGGTCTGTTCCAAGAAGACGCTCTCCCACACGGTGTTCGCTGCGGCTATTCATGCTGTGTTCCACCTTAGGCTCGAAGTCCTCGTAGAACTTGCGTATGACCTGTGTCCACTCTGCCTTGCCCTCGGCAATGTCGTCAAACTCCTTCTCCACCTCGGCGGTAAAGTTATAGTCCATTATCTCCGGAAAACTCTCCTTGAGAAAATCGTTGACAACGATGCCAGTATCCGTAGGCAGAAGACGGCCACGCTCGGCACCAAGCGTTATTTCTTTCTCTAATGCAGATACGCTGCCGTCCCTCAGTGCGATGACCGTATAAGGGACGGTTTCACCGGGTTTGTCGCCTTTCTGCACGTATTCGCGATCCTGTATGGTGGTGATGGTGGTGGCGTATGTGGACGGACGGCCTATGCCAAGTTCCTCCAGTTTTTTGACCAGCGATGCCTCGTTATATCTTGACGGACGCTGGCTGAAACGCTGTGTCGCCAGAATCTCGCGGCTGTCCAGCGCCTGACCGCTGACCATAACGGGCAGCAGATTCTCGCTGCCGTCGCTGTCGTCATCGTCATGGGAAAGCACCGGCGACTGGTATACCCTTAGAAATCCATCGAAAGTGATTATCTCGCCTGTAGCCACAAACTGGCAGTCATCTACGCCGCTGATGCCGATGGATGCCTGTGTACGCTCTATCTGGGCATCGGCCATCTGACTGGCAACGGTCCTTTTCCATATCAGTTCATACAGACGGCGTTCCTGCACGGAACCCTGTATCTCCGTCTTGTCCATATACGTCGGACGTATAGCCTCGTGAGCCTCCTGCGCACCCTTACTGCTGGTATGGTAACGGCGAATGGAGACATACTCCTGTCCCATGTTTTCCGAAATAAACGCCTTACTTGCGTTGAGACAAAGCTGCGAAAGGTTCACACTGTCGGTACGCATGTATGTTATCATACCGTTCTCGTACAGACGCTGGGCTATCATCATGGTCTGCGCCACGCTAAGCCCCAGACGGTGAGCCGCCTCCTGCTGCAGAGTTGACGTGGTGAACGGAGGAGCCGGACTTCTTTTGGCCGGTTTCTTTGTGACATCCTGTATGCGGAATGTAGCTCCCTTGCAAAGCTCCAGAAAAGCCTCGGCCTCTTCTCTGGACTGGAAGCGGCGTGAGAGTTCGGCTTTGACCTCCTCTCCGTTCCCGGTCAGGAACAAAGCTGTGACACGGAAGGAACTCTCGCTTTTAAAGGCAAGAACCTCCCTTTCCCTCTCCACGATAAGGCGCACGGCAACACTCTGTACACGACCGGCGGAAAGGGCTGGCTTGACCTTGCGCCACAACACAGGGCTGAGTTTGAATCCAACTATGCGATCCAAAAGACGACGTGCCTGCTGGGCATCCACCAGATTGTTGTCTATCTGTCGCGGATTCTCTATGGCCTCAAGTATGGCATTCTTGGTAATTTCATGGAAAACAATACGCTTTGTCCGCGCCGGATCCAGTTCCAGCACTTGTTGCAGATGCCAGGATATGGCCTCCCCCTCGCGGTCTTCATCGGAAGCAAGCCATACGGTCTCTGCCTCGGCAGACAACTTCTTCAATGCCTGGACAATCTTCTGTTTGTCGGCAGGAATCTCATATTGCGGTGCAAAAGTCTGGGTGTCTATGCTGAAATTCTTTTTCTTCAGATCTCGAATATGACCGTAAGAAGACTGCACCTTGTAGTCCTCGCCCAGGAACTTCTCTATGGTCTTTGCCTTGGCGGGACTCTCCACGATAACCAGGTTCTTATTCATTGTTTTATCGGGTTTATGTAAATGCTGTCCGCAAAGATAAGCTATTTTTCCCATTTATACCTTATATACTTTACAAAAATGTTCCCTAAAATTTTGCGCTATCGTCCCTTTTAATTACCTTTGTCTACGACAAAAGAATACGGAGCTGCAAAGCCCGTTTTTCCAACACAAATAAATCAATATGACAGCAGGAATTAAGGAGTGGTATGACGCGCTCTCACCGACATTGCAGATATTTTGGACAATAGCATCGGTAACGTCTTTGGTATTCTTGATACAGACCGTACTGACGTTTGTTGGCATAGGCGACACGGACACCGACGTGGACTTCGGATGTGACACCGATTTCAGCGACGGAAACACGCTGGACATCGGCGGTGCCATGCAACTCTTCACCATACGTAACCTGATCAACTTCCTGCTTGGTTTCAGCTGGGGCGGCATCTGTCTGGCCGCATACATTCCGGACACAGCCTTGCTCTATGCTGCGGCTACAGCCACAGGCATACTGTTCGTATACGTGTTCCTGCTGATGTACCGCCAGCTCTTCCGTCTGGAAAAGGACGGTACGGTACACATAGAAGACTGTGTGGGGCAGGTGGTTGACGTATATCTTACCATTCCAGCCATGCGTAAGGGAAAGGGAAAGGTACAGGTCAGCTTTTACGGTTCGGTGCTGGAGATAACGGCATTGGCAGACGGCGAAAACGCCATCCCGTCCGGAACCAAGGTGCGTGTGCTGGAAATCGTCGACAGGACAACTGTCCTCGTAGAAAGACTCTGAACGATATTATACTAAAAATACTAACAACATGCTTGACTATTCTTATTTAGTAGTTATCGGCGTTGTGGTGGCTGTAATGCTGCTTATGGCATTCCTCAACCGTTATCGCCGTTGTCCGTCAGACAAGATTCTGGTAGTTTACGGAACAACAGGAACCCGTGGCTCCGCCACATGTATTCATGGAGGCGGCAAGTTCGTATGGCCCGTCATCCAGGACTATGCATACCTGTCCCTGACCCCCATAGGCATCGACGCCAACCTGACCAACGCGCTGTCTCGCCAGAACATCCGTGTGGACGTGCCATGCCGCTTCACCGTTGGCATAAGTACCGAGCCGGAATCCATGCTTGCAGCTGCAGAGCGTCTGCTTGGCCTGCAGTCCTCGCAGATTCAGGAAATGGCACGGGACATACTGTTCGGTCAGTTGCGTCTCGTCATCGCCACCATGAGCATCGAGGAGCTCAACTCCGACCGCGACAAGTTCCTGGAGGCAATCACAGCCAACGTGGAAGTGGAACTGAAGAAGATAGGTCTGCGCCTCATCAACGTTAACGTCACCGACATCAAGGACGAGAGCGGGTACATCGAGGCTCTCGGACAGGAAGCTGCCGCCAAGGCCATCAACGAAGCCAAGGTACGCGTGGCCGAGCAGGAAAAAGTCGGTGAAATAGGTAAGGCAGAAGCCGTCCGCGAGACACGTATACGTACAGCCGAGGCAAACGCCCTGGCAGTTCAGGGCGAGAACGAAGCCAAGATAGACATTGCCAACTCCGAGGCAAACCGCCGCGAGCGTGAGGCCGAGGCATTGCGCAAGGCGACAGCTGCCGAGAAGGTGGCACAGGCACAGGCACTTGAAGAGGCGTATGCCGCAGAACAGAAAGCTGAGAACGCACGTGCCGACCGCGAGCGTGCCAGCCAGAATGCCAATGTCATCGTATCGCAGGAGATAGAGAAACGACGCCTGGTTATTGCCGCAGAAGCGGAGGCAGAGCAGAAGCGCGTCAACGCCAAGGGTGAGGCCGACGCCATCTACGCCAAGATGGAAGCCGAAGCAAAGGGTCTGTACGAGATTCTCACCAAGCAGGCAGAAGGTTATGACCGCATGATAAAGGCTGCCGGCGGCGATGCCACCAAGGCGTACACCCTGCTGCTGCTGGAGAAGTTGCCCGAACTTGTCAAGACACAGGTAGATGCCATCAAGGGCATCAACATCGACAAGGTTACCGTATGGGACGGCGGTGCAGGTACGGCAAACGGCCAGACATCTACAGCAAACTTCCTTTCCGGTTTGATGAAGTCCGTTCCTCCCCTCAGCGACCTTTTCGATCAGGCCGGCATGGCACTCCCCGAGTATCTGGCCAAGAAGAAGGAAGCAGAGAAAGACAGCGAACAAGAATAACAGCCTCCCCTTGCAGGAGACACGGATATAACACAGCTACGGGCATTCCGCTTTAAGACAAAGACGGAGTGCCCGTAATTCTTTTTCCTTTATTTTTTTGGAGTTTACGAAAATTTGCCATAACTTTGCACACGCAATAAGCCCAGATGGCGGAATAGGTAGACGCGTTGGTCTCAAACACCAATACCGCAAGGTGTGCCGGTTCGACCCCGGCTCTGGGTACTTTCAGAAAACATCAAATGAGCTACAGGAAATCATTTGATGTTTTTATTTTGCCTTTCATGTTCACAATCTGTCCGTACTTTTCGGCTCTGTAGCAAAATAGTGGGGATAGCACCCATGTTCTGTAGAAAAAACATTACACGTCAACATTGTGACTGACGTGACTTGGACGATGCCTTTAGTACAAATGTTGATTTTTGGGTATAAGGCAGAAGGAGATTTGACAGACTATGTAGAATACCAATGGGAAACATTTCTCACGTCATTCGCGTCGCTTCATTCGTATATTATTGTATTACAGAATGTTGTTATAACATATCAACGTGCCGTACTGACACATAAAGGCGCATCATGGCTTCCTGTGCCCGGCATTTCGTATACCCCCCAAAAAGACACCACGGTCTTCGGGTCGAAAGACCGTGGTCTTGGAGGCCAAGCTCAATGGTCTTGGCCTCCAAGACCACG
>CAMWRK010000011.1 GCA_947176655.1 uncultured Prevotellaceae bacterium
CATTGATACCTTTCCTCGTGGAGAAGATGAAGAGCCTTGGAACGGCGGCATGTCCGCCCTACCATATCGCCATAGTCATAGGCGGTACAAGTGCGGAGAAGAACCTGCTCACTGTCAAGTTGGCTTCTACACACTATTACGACTCGCTGCCGACAACCGGCGACGAGACGGGACGTGCCTTCCGCGATGTGGAACTGGAAAGGCAGCTCCTGCAGGAATGTTATAAGATTGGCTTGGGCGCTCAGTTCGGCGGCAAGTACATGGCTCACGACGTGCGTGTGGTACGTCTGCCGCGCCATGGTGCCAGCTGTCCCATAGGTCTGGGCGTAAGTTGTTCTGCTGACCGCAATATCAAGTGCAAGATAAACGAGCAGGGTATTTGGATTGAGAAGATGGACGACAAACCGTATGAACTTATTCCAAAGGAATTGCGCAATGCCGGCGAGGGGGATGTGGTAAGGGTAGACCTAAACCGTCCCATGGATGAAGTGTGCGCCCTGCTGTCAGATTATCCGATAGGAACGCGTTTGAGCCTTAATGGTACTATTATAGTGGGACGTGACATAGCCCATGCCAAACTGAAGGCACGTCTGGATGCCGGTGAGGGACTGCCTCAGTACATGAAAGACCATCCGGTGTACTACGCCGGCCCCGCCAAGACACCGGCAGGAATGGCCTGCGGCTCCATGGGGCCGACAACTGCCGGACGCATGGATCCGTATGTGTACGAATTCCAGGATAATGGCGGTTCGAGGATAATGCTTGCCAAGGGTAACCGCAGTGAAGATGTGACGCGTGCGTGCAAGGCTCACGGAGGCTTCTATCTTGGTTCTATAGGCGGCCCTGCCGCTATTCTGGCGCAGAACAATATCAAGTCCATAGAGTGTGTGGAGTATCCGGAACTTGGCATGGAAGCCATCTGGAAGATAGAGGTGGAGGACTTCCCTGCCTTCATCCTGGTGGACGACAAGGGCAACGACTTCTTCAAACAGTTGAAACCATGCGCTGGCTGTACTATTCTTTGATAATTGGTTCATGCCGCTGATTGTAATTGATAAACAAGTATATATACTATGACAAAGACACGAGAGATTATAATGGCAGCCCTGGGACTTGTGCCCATGGCAGCCGGAGCTGCATCTTCCGCCCATGCCGGCGCGTCGGCTGATGGCAACGATGAAAGCGCAAAGCGTCCGAATATCATCTTTATCATGTGTGACGACATGGGATACGGTGACCTTGGATGTTACGGTCAGCAACTCATAGAGACTCCCAACATAGACCGTATGGCTCGGGAGGGGATGCGTTTCACACAGGCCTATGCTGGCAGTCCTGTCAGTGCTCCGTCACGTGCATCGCTCATGACGGGTCAGCATTCGGGTCACACTCATGTGCGCGGCAATCGCGAATACTGGCGTGATGCTTTGACCCAGAATGCCTTCGGACAGAATGCTGACTATACGGTTATCGGCCAGGAACCTTATCTGGTGACACATCGTATTATTCCAGAGGTGATGAAGGAGGCCGGATATACGACTGGTATGTTCGGGAAATGGGCAGGCGGATATTATAATCTGAAATATCCCAACGTTTATAAGCGTGACGGCGACGGCAACACTCTTACTTCGGCCAGTGCCACGAGCAGCAGTGCCTCGCTTCCGAATCTGCGCGGTGTGGACTGCTATTATGGATACATCTGTCAGTTCCAAGCACATACGTATTATCCCAATTTCCTGAACCGTTATGACCCCGAGAAGTACGGTGACAGCTATGTTGTGGTGGACACGTTGAAGCAGAACATACAGCATAAGGCCGTGGCATCTGGCAACCGTGACTATGAGAACCGCGAACAGTACAGCAGTGACCTTATTCATCAATATGCCTTGGAGTGGATAGACCGCCAGACGGATGAACAGCCTTTCATGGGTATATTTACCTATACGCTGCCTCATGCCGAACTATGGCAGCCTAATGACAGCCTGTTGCAGAAGTATAACGACAAGTTCGAGGGACAGGACGGTGCTTTCGGTGGAAACTATGGTTCATGGTACTATCGTAATGACAACCGTCATGCGCAGTTCGCGGCCATGATCAGCAGACTGGATGCTCAGGTGGGCGAGATTTTCGACAAGTTGAGAGAGAAGGGGCTGGACGAGAACACGCTGGTGATATTCACCTCGGACAACGGCCCTCACGAGGAAGGTGGAGCCGACCCGGCATGGTTCAACCGTGACGGCCTGTTGCGTGGCACAAAGCGTTCTACGCATGAGGGTGGCATACGCATTCCTTTCATCGCCAAGGGACCTGGCGTGCCTGCCGGTACTGTCAACGACCATATACTGGCTTTCTATGACATGATGCCCACACTGTTGGACTATGCTGGACTTGACGGCGAACCTTACAGCCTTAAGTCAAGCACTGACGAATGCCGTTACGACGGTATTTCTTTCAAGGAAACGCTTACGGGTAACGATGAGGCTCAGGAACAGCATGAGTTTCTGTACTGGGAATTTCACGAGACCAACATGATGGGAGTGCGCATGGGTGACTGGAAGCTGATTGTCAAGAACGGTACGCCGTATCTGTACGATCTGTCCAATGACATACATGAAGATACGGATGTTGCCGCACAGCATCCAGACATCGTTGCACGTATGGTGGCTATCATATACCGTGAGCACACACCGAGTTCCTTGTTCAAAGTTACATTGCCGGAGAAGAAAATGACCGGCGAGTATATCACAATGACCTTTAACCGACCCGCTTCCGGCGGGCCGGTGGTCTCTCTGGCAAACGAGAAGGGCGAGACGCCTGCCGGAGTACGTGCCTCAGTTGTGGAGATATATCCTGCGCAGGCTACTGCGAACTGGACCGGCGCTGCCGTGAGCAGCCGCACGGATCTTAGCCCTGGAACCAACGCTACGGGCACGAAGCGTAATATCACCTTCCGCGTGGAGGGGCTGTCTCCGGACTATGCCATAGACATGTTCACCGCCGGAATAGCTGCTACCAATGCGACCGGCAATTATCAGGGCAACGGCACAGACCGTGACTTTACGTTTACCATGCAGACAAGTGTCGACGGGACTTCTTGGACGGATGTCGACACGCAGTCCGGCAACATCAATAAGGCTCCGGGGAGTGTGGCCAAGTGGAATTTTAATTGTCATGGGGAGAGCTTGAAACCCACGGAACCTTTTTACGTCAGGTTGCAGTTGGTGAACAACTCCAGTCTGGGATGTTTTAGTTCGCTCTTCTCGCTTACGTTGCATCGTGATGAAGAGGTGGGGACATCCGTAGCTGGCGTTCCGGCAGCATCTGATAATGCGTCGTCCGCTGTCTACGACCTTGGAGGACGCCCAGCATCTTCTTCTTCCACTGGTATATTGGTAAAGGACGGCAGGATGGTGATACAGGCTCCGACATTGTCCGACGCTGAATGATATGCGACAGAGATATGCTGGAACCGTTTTTTAAGTCCGACTGTATCGAGGCCGGTTGTGATGAGGCCGGACGTGGCTGTCTGGCGGGACCGGTCTTTGCTGCCGCTGTCATTCTGCCGCAGGATATATGCCTTCGCGATACGGTTTTGGCACAATCCCTTAACGACTCCAAACAGCTTACGGAACGCAAGCGCGTTGCATTGCGCACTCTTATAGAGAGTGATGCGCTTGCGTGGGCTGTTGTGGCTGTGGACAATGCTGAGATAGACGAACTCAATATCCTGCGTGCCAGTATCACAGCAATGCACAGAGCTTTGGATCGCCTGTCCCTGCGTCCGGCGCACATCATCGTGGACGGCAACCGTTTTTATCCTTATTCCGACATACGTCACACAACTATAGTAAAGGGTGATGCCAGGTATATGAGTATCGCCGCCGCCTCTATTTTAGCCAAGACACACCGTGACGAATACATGCTGCATCTTCATGAAGAGTACCCGCAGTATGCTTGGAACCGCAACAAGGGGTATCCGTCTGTTGCCCATCGCGAGGCTATACGAAAGTATGGCCCTACGCCATACCACCGCATGACCTTCAACCTCCTTGGCGACAACTTCCCTGAGTTCGATTTCGGATCGTTCTGACTTCTGGAAGACTATTCTTGTGAATGTACCGTATGCCCGTAGGTGGCATACAAAGGTATATATATAAGGGTAGGACAGGGTTGGCACTTATTCTGACAAACCGGCATTCATGTCACGATATTTCAATATGCCACCGGTCATCCCCGGAGAGGCTGAAGGCAGTCTCTCCGATGCGTTTTCTCAGTGTCCTAAACGCGTTCTCGTGATGTCAAGGTTTAGACATCGTGGTCTTAAGCGTTAAGACCGTCGGTCTTCGCGCCTAAGACCACGGTCTTTCGACCCCAAGACCGCGATGTCTGTGGCATGGGGTATGGGAACTGCCAATTGCAGGACAGTGCATCATGCCTTTATGTACCATTATAGTTTGTTTGTGGATATGATAACTGATTGTAATAGAATAAAATATCGGCATGGTATCATGGGCGGTGAGCGACTCTTGCCGCATTTGGATGCCTCATATCGCGACATATCTCCTCCTGCCCTGCCTCCGAAGGTCTGTTTTTGTACTGAGGGAATTGTTAAAATACCCTCAGTCATTACGCTAACATGTAATTATTTTTTTTTCAATAGAGATGTTTTGCCAACAGGATACGGGTGTTGTTACCACCGATTTTCTGCTGACACCATGTCGCCTGACTTGTACGAAATGTGTCTCATTGTCTGGCCGCAACTTAAGCCTGTCGGAAAGGCTACTTGCACAGTTTCGTGTTGACGTGACCTTGCGTGGATTCCACAAATAGGCTTTAAGACAAGGTCTTTTATGCTACCTCAGGACATGCGAATATTACATAGGGAGATTTGGAGATTGTATTTGGGGCGAACCCTGTACCTCTGCAAGTTGTCGTGTATTCATGGTTTATTTAGGGCAACATTGAACCGTAGCACTATATCTTCGGATATATTTGATTGCAGGATTGAAAAATCTTTGTATATTTGCATACGAACCTCGCGATGAGTGGTGCCTCAGAGGAGGATGAACACCGGGAGTGTCCTGCCGTAGCGGAAAACGGTTTCTTCTACCGTGCAGGAAGTGGGAGGTTCGTTTACATACGAAAGGCGTTTGCTGCGCTTTATCTCTTGACCCTTCGAAACTTAGGAAATTTTGAATTTGCAGTCAAGGAGGAAGCAATAGTAAATGTCCCTTGGGTACGTTTATGTATGGTCGGCTCATTTTCTTTTTTGCAGAAAATGGGTGAATCTTGTTACATATACATGCTTCGCGGGGTCATTTGCCATTGCTCGTTCTACTGCAATGGTTTCCTAAGGCCTCGAAGGGTGGAATGAGCATGGTGAGGGATTCCCGCTTTTCTGTTACACCTAATTATATAATTGCCATTTTGGAGTCGATGGCTTTAAAAGTTGATGGCTCGAATATTTGGCAGCAAAAGTCTGCGATTCGTTCGGGGATTGCAGGATATCTTCATTAGTCTGGAAGCCGTTCGTATTGGCTTCTGCATGGATTGTTTTGTCTTTACCTGGTGGTCTTCTGTGTTCTCCTCCTTTTCAGCCTACGCTCGCGTTTCTGTATTATTTCAATTACCATAGAGATGTATAAAATTCAAGACTATGTGGGAAATGGTATACTGATGTTGCGCAACACCATGTTCCCGAAAAGCAAGAAGCTGGCACAGCTGATGATTTACGCAACCAACAGATGCCAGTCGCGTTGTCGTCACTGCTCTATATGGCAGAAGCCACATGACGTACTTTCAAAGGAAGAAATTGTATCCATAATGTCAAGCCAGTGCATAGGCCGTAACACAATGGTGGGACTTGAAGGCGGAGAGTTTGTGCTGCATCCGCAGGCTGCCGAGATATTGGAATGGTTCCAGGCAAATCATCCCAATTACACGTTACTGTCAAACGGCCTCTTTCCTCAGAAAGTAATCGACCTGACGCGAAGATACCGCCCCAAACATCTGTATTTGTCACTTGACGGCAATCGGGAAACATACAAAAGTATGCGTGGTGTCGACGGCTACGACAAGGTGATAAAGGTTGTCGAGGAACTGAAGGACGAGGTGCCGGTTTCGTTTATGTTCTGTCTCTCTCCGTTTAACGGTTTCAAGGATATGGAATATGTCATAGATATTGCTATAAAATACGCGGTAGACATACGCATAGGCATATATGGCACAATGGCATATTTCGACACGACGGCTGATATTTTGCAGGCAAATGGTGCGGAATACATTTCACAAATTCCTGATAATATACGTTACACACAAGAGAACTATGATTTCATAGTGCTCTATGACCAGTGGTGCAACGGTAATCTGCGTTTGCGATGTCACTCAATAACCAATTCGCTGGTAATCCATCCCGATGGTAATGTGCCTATATGCCAGAATCTTGACATTATTCTTGGCAATATTAAGAAAAAGTCGCTTGACGAGATTTTTAACTCTGCAGAAAGCATTGCCGCTCAGTGCCGGCACTCAAAAGAATGTAACGGATGCTGGATAAATTTCCATCGTAAATATGATATTATCCTGCTCCGCAACATAGAGAAGGTGTTGCCGAAAAGGATTGTTGAAATGTTCTATGGAAAGTATCAATGGTGTGCCGATAGCCACATTACATATCGTAACTTTTTCAAAAACATAGTCAAATGAGTAAATTTATGGATTGTGGCATACAATGCTGGCGGTCACAAAAACGCAAGAAGATGTTGCGGCAATCATATTCTGCCCAGTACGCATTTGTCGGCGTAGGCGGCCATGCCCTGCAAAATCTTTATCCAGTCTTACAGTATTTCGGAATACGGCTCAAATACATTTGCTGTAAAAGCCCCGGCAAATTGCCTTTTGTCGAACGCCGCTTTGGGGTGACGGCCACAACATCGTTGGACACTATATTGAATGACAGTGAGGTTAAGGGTGTGTTTGTGTGCACATCGCCACAACTCCACTATGAAATCTGTATCCGTGTCATGGCTTCCGGCAAATTCTTGTTTGTCGAGAAACCGCCGTGTCGCACACTCGAACAATTGGATAACATGATCAGGGTGGACCGGCGGCAGACGGTTATGACAGGCATGCAGAAGAGATACTCCCCATTGACACAGACTTTGAAGGAACACCTGTCAAAGACCGAGGCCATAAGCTATACCTTGTCGTACCATACAGGGGCATATCCAGAAGGAGATTCTTTTACAGACCTGTTCATACATCCTGTGGACTTGGCCTCGTACCTGTTTGGCGATGCCAAGGTAAGGGCAACCCGGTGGACAGACGGAAAAGGGACAACTACCGTGCAGTCCTTGCTTTCTCACAGAGAAGTAAATGGTGTTATTGAAATGTCAACGGCTTATTCGTGGGCGCATCCGGAGGAATCGCTCCGTGTGAACACCATGTCTGGAGAGTATCGTCTTGAACAAATGGAGCGTCTGTTGCACTATCCGCATCCGAGGAAAATAGCAGGTATACCTGTTGAAAAGCTCGGACTGTTCACGGCCTCAGAACAGATGTTGATGGGACGAAACAATTTTACTCCGCTTATCATGAACAATCAACTTTATACGCAAGGCTTCTTCTCGGAAATCAAGGCTTTTGCCGATATGGTGGAGCATTCTGGTAAAAATCTGTCACCGCTGTCAAGTATGAGAAATACTTATGGCATGCTAGAATTAATGAAGTAAGTACCCAGTTATATGACTTATCAATATATGTTGCTTTGAAAATATTGAACCACAGAATCATTCTTTTTAACTTCTTTCTCATTGTTATTCATTCGCAATGTTCGCATTACCTGATTCACTCCGCAGAAAAATATTTAAGAATATGGATGATGGATACAAGCATTTCCAAAATGGACATGCGAAAAGATGATGGACAGACAATTAGCTCAGTTTTTGCCTATTAAGGAATGTTTTTTGAACATTAACACATCTTTCTTTGTAAATATTTGGCTGGAATGTGTTTTTTGTATAATTTTGCAGCCGATTAAGTGGGTAAACTGTATATTGACCATAGTGATATGGCTGGTCAGATATATAATGAAATCAGAATGTGTTTTGAGACAGATGTGTAAAATGCAGATAATTAATGCAATATTAAGGCAAGTTGAGTTTTTGGATCAACGGGGTATGGATACTTAGTCGTGTATTGTCTCAGAATGGCGACAATTACAATGATAGAACGCTTTATAATATATAAGATAACTCCTATGTGCTACTTAACAATAGAAAACAATTGATTTAATAACAAACAAACTACTATAGTAATGAAAAAAATTTTATTCACTTTTGCGATGCTTGCAACAACAGTTGCAGCATGGGCAGATTTATCAAACCTGCCCCGAATTGCAGATTTCAGTATTCCTGTCGTTTCTTGGACAGGCGCAACTGACTTGTCCTCTTCTTGGGCTCCCACTATGCAAGAGGCTTTCGCAGATGGAGACGGTACGGAGTGGACACTCCCGTTTAGGTATGCTACAGATGTGAACAGCATTACAGACTGGTATTATCTGAAGTTGAATATCGCAGGTAGCAGTGCCGGTTCTCCGAATTACCGTTATATATATACCCCGTCAACAGAGGGTTTCCTGCTTGATAAGGCAGCTGTCAATGAACAAAACAATGATGATTATGCTTGGGGTTTTGTCGGTAATCCAGTAGACGGTTTCAAGTTGTACAATGCGAAGTCCAAGCAGTATCTGGGCATGGGAGAAAGCGCTCCTGTCTTTAGTGCTGACGGTCAGGTATGGACATTGTCCTCCAGCAACGATACCCGCATTTCCGGCGGTTTCACCATATCCGCAGGTGGCAAGAGGTTGGGTATGGTATATACCACAAAGAATATATTGGGTTACAATGCAGACTATAATGATTCCAGGTCAACATTTGTTGTTGAGTCCATGCCAAAGGTATTGCAGGTGACTTATATCTTTAAGTATGGTGATAAGGAATATGTTCAGACCACATCGGTAAATGAAGGTGACGCTTATCCTGAGATTACGGTTAAGTTCCCGTTTGGTCTCAGTGCGTCCAAGCCTAAGGGCAATGTATCTTCGGCCGATGCGACAAATGGCGTTATAACCAAGCCTATTGACTTGGCGTTGAATTTGCCGTTCAAGTATGCTGCAGATGCGAACAGCATCACAGACTGGTATTATCTGAAGTTGAATATCGCAGGTAGCAGTGCCGGTTCTCCGAATTACCGTTATATATATACCCCGTCAACAGAGGGTTTCCTGCTTGATAAGGCAGCTGTCAATGAACAAAACAATGATGATTATGCTTGGGGTTTTGTCGGTAATCCAGTAGACGGTTTCAAGTTGTACAATGCGAAGTCCAAGCAGTATCTGGGCATGGGAGAAAGCGCTCCTGTCTTTAGTGCTGACGGTCAGGTATGGACATTGTCCTCCAGCAACGATACCCGCATATCTGGCGGTTTCACCATATCCGCAGGTGGCAAGAGGTTGGGTATGGTATATATCAAAAATGGTGATCCGGGCTACAATGTATTGGGCTACAATGACGAGTACAATGATTCAAGATCATCATTTGTTGTAGAAACAATGGACTTTGAAAATGCTGTAGTATTGAGAACTTTGATAATCACCACTAAAGCATTGATTACAGATCTTGGAACTGGAACCGAGGTCGGTTGTGTGACAACGGACAGTCGTCAAGTTTTGTCGACAGCACTTACCAGTGCTGAAAAATCATTGGCAACGATGAAAGATTGTGCAGAAAATGCACAGGCCTTGCAGGCTGCGATTGACGCTCTTGAAACTATTCAGCCAGATCCGTCAAAGTACTACTATATTGTGTCTGCTTTTGAAACAGGAAACAGGAAATATATACATGTAAATAATGGCGGTGAAATGCAGTACGATGCTCTGGGTAGCGACGCTTCTACAGCTATTGGTCGCGTGTTCACTTTTGCAGATGCAGGTAATGGTATGATGTATTTGCGTAATGTGGAGCGTGGAACATACTTGAGTAGTGCATCAGCAGATGGTGAACAAGAAATGGTCAAGGCAACAGATAATGGTATTGCTGTTCAGATTAGTAATTTGGGTAAGGATAATATTGTTAAGATTGTTCCTGAAGGCGGTGATATGCTGTACGCTTCTGCTGACGGCTCTGTTGTTGGACAGAATAAGGAAGGTGTAGATAGTGAGATTGCATGGCAGATTGTTGAGATTGGGAATGTGAGTGCACTCTCTCATCCTGTAACTATCGGAGCAACAAGGTGGGCTACAATGATTCTTGGTTATGATGCAGTCATCCCAGAGGGCGTGAAGGCATATGTTGTTTCTGCGTTCAGTACAGAAAATGTTAATATGGACGAAGTACTCTCTGATGTCATTCCAGCAAATACGGCGGTTCTTTTGGAAGCCGATGCGAAGACTTATGAGTTTAAATTGTCAACAAAAGAGCCTGCTTCAAGGATTCCTCATGTAAAAGGCTGGACTGGTACGGTATTTGATGAATACATTGTCCCAGAAAATGATGAGGTTGCTTATAAGATGTTTAATGATAATGGTACTGCCAGATTCTTCAAAGTTGCACTAGAGGAGAATGAGGATGTTGATGGTTTGTCATTTAGAAACAGAGCTTTCACTTCGTATATGCTGTTGAGAAGCACATCTAATTCTGCACGTTCTATCGGTATCGGTGGTAGTGTAGAGACATCTATTGAGAATTTGCGAGGAGCAGATAATGTAACAGATGTAACCACGTATGATTTGAGTGGTCGTCGTGTGCAGAATGTTGGTTCCGGACTTTACATCGTTAATGGAAAGAAAGTCGTAAAGTAAATCTTTGTTGATTAATAATATCCTCCATCTCCATTCGCTGTGAGATTTTGGAGGTGGAGGATATAGCGTAGTTAATAGGAATAGCAGTCAAACGAAATAGATTTATAGCAATGAAAAAGACATATATTACGCCTTCTGTCGAAGTGTTCAACGTAAATACGGTACGAATGCTCGCTGCATCTTCACCTTTTCCAGGAGGTGTTGGTGATGGTGAACTGACACCAGGCAAAGACGAAGACCTGGGTCGTGATGACAACAATCCTGGTGGAAATTTGTGGGATCAGGTTTGGTAAAGGTTTCACTCTTGGTGTGTTGTAAAATTGGGAATACAGCCATCAAGAGAGATGAGGATATGTGAACCCGTTGCATGGCAGAGACGTGTACGGTGGGTAATGTGTTATGGAGGAAAACGAAGGCGTTTAGAATAGTTGCTGTCGTTTTCCTCCATATTTTGTTAACACAATCATATAACTACCGGTTGCTTGTCGGTCAGATATTTGCGGGCATCCATGGCGGCACGGCATCCGCTACCTGCGGCAGATATGGCCTGACGGTAGAGCGGGTCGGCTACGTCGCCGCAGGCGAAAACGCCGGGGATGTTTGTCGCTGTTGTGGGGTGCTGTACCATGATGTAGCCTTCGGCATCGCATTCGAGGGCGGGGCGGAAGATGTCGCTGTTAGGATGGTGGCCTATTGCCAGGAAGAGACCGTCTATGGGGAGATCTGTGCCGGTGGAAAGGTGTGCTCCCTCTACGCCGTCCGTGCCATAAAGACCGAGAACCTGGGTGTTCCAGAGAATTTCTATGTTGGACGTTTCACGTATCTTCTGCTGCATGGCTTCGGAGGCGCGGAGTGCGTCGCGACGCACAATCATGTATACTTTCTTGCATAGTCCGGCAAGATACTGTGCCTCCTCGCATGCCGTGTCCCCACCGCCTACTACGGCTACAGTCTTCTTGCGATAGAAGAAGCCATCGCAGGTGGCGCAGGCACTGACACCCATGCCGCGGTATTTTTCCTCGTCCGCCAGACCGAGGTATTTGGCCGAGGCTCCTGTGGAGATTATTACGGTGTCTGCCTCAATGGTTGTGCCGTCGTCTATCGTAAGGCGATGATGGCGGTTGCCGTCCATTGAGAAGTCGACTGAAACAACTGTGCCCATGCGTATGTCCGTGCCCATGCGCTCTGCCTGTGCACGGAGGTCATCCATAAGTTCGTTGCCGGTAGTACCTTCCGGATAGCCAGGAAAGTTGTCCACTTCTGTGGTCTGTGTCAGCTGCCCTCCGGGCTGGTCGCCTTCATAGAGAACCGGGTCAAGGCCGCTGCGGCTTGCATATATTGCCGCCGTGTATCCGGCAGGGCCGCTGCCGATGATTACTGTTTTCATGTGTATATGTTTTGTTATGATGTTTTTTGTCTTGGTGTTTGCCGGCATGACGGACTATATCTTGTTGCGATATTTGTCCTCGTCCTTATCATCAAGCATGGACAGATAGCTGTGGTAGCGGCTGGAGGCGATACGTTGTTCGGCAAGGGCGGCCAGTACGGCGCAGCCCGGTTCGTGTGTGTGTGTACAATTGCCGAAGCGGCATTTCTTGCCGGTGTCGAAAATCTCGCGGAAGTAATGTCCTACCTCTCCACGTTCCATGTCGAACGTGCCGAATCCCTTTATGCCTGGGGTGTCTATGATGTGTCCAGTGTCCGCCGGTAGGTCGAACATCTCGGAAAACGTCGTGGTGTGCATACCCGTATCGTGCGAGTCCGATATTTCCGCGGTCTTCGCGTCCAGTCCCGGTATAAGGACGTTCAGCAAGGTACTCTTGCCCACGCCGCTGTTGCCGGAGAACAGAGTGGTCTTGCTCCTAAGCGCCTCGCGCAGAGAGTCCATGCTGCACAGCCCCTCCTCATTGTGCAAGGCTGACACTCCATAGCATGGATAACCTATGCCCTCATAGAGACGGAAGAAAAGCTCAAGTAGGTGGCGGTCGTCCTTGTCAAGCAGATCGACTTTGTTGAAGACAAGTATTACAGGCACTCTGTATGCTTCTGCACTGGCCAGGAAACGGTCTATGAAGGTGGTACTCGTTTCCGGATGGCGCAGTGTTACAACAAGAGCGGCCTGATCCACATTCGCTGCAATGATATGGCTCTGTTTGGACAGGTTGGAAGCCTTGCGGATGATATAGTTGCGCCGGTCCAGAATCTCAGTTATCATGCCCACACTTCTGGCTCCGGCTTCCGTGACCGATACGCATACGCGGTCACCCACAGCCACTGGATTGGTGCTGCGTATGCCGCGTATACGGAATGTCCCCTTCACCTTACAGTTAAAAAGCCGGTCATCGTCCGTGCGGACAATGTACCAGCTTCCTGTGTTTTTTATGACAACGCCCTGCATCAGACGGTCATGATTTCTTTCTCCTTGTTCGCCAGCAACTCCTCGATGGTCTTGATGTACTTGTCGTGCATCTTCTGGAGGTCGTTCTCGGCATCCTTTTCCAAATCCTCGGACAGTCCGTCTTTTATGGCTTTCTTCAGTCTGTCGTTGGTGTCGCGGCGTGCATTGCGTATGCTCACTTTTGCCTGTTCTCCCTCCTTGCCGCACTGTTTTGCCAACTGCTTGCGCCGCTCCTCCGTCAGTGGAGGTATGGCCAGACGGATAATTTCTCCGTTGTTGTCGGGCGTGATGCCAACGTCACTGTCCATAATGGCCTTTTCTATGGCACGGAACATGTTCTTGTCCCATGGTTTGATGGCTATGGTACGCGCATCTGGAGTGTTGATGCTGGCGACGTTGTTCAACGGAACCATGCTGCCGTAACTGTCCACGCGTACACCGTCCAGAATCTTCACGTTGGCCTTTCCGGCACGTATATGTGCCAGAGCCTCGTCCAGATACATCACGGCCTCTTCCATTTTCTCCTCAGCTTCTGCCAGAGTGGTTTTAATGTCAATCATAGTGTGTGTATGCTTATATTGTTCTCAAATGACAGAGCAAATTTAATTGTTTTCTTCCAATAATGCAAGACCAGACCGAGCTTTTGTCTCGTTTTGGCCTGATTGTAGCCTATTTCCCCTCTGGCCTTCCTTGCGTGGCGTCCATGTCAGGATTTACCTCGAATTTCAGTCTGACATATTCTCCGCTACCTGCACACCACATATAATATATGTAGGCATGTACCCCTGCTCTATGCAGTTCCTTTATGATGGCAGCGTATCGGTCCGGATATTTCTCCGCCAGCAGTCCAAGGCTGTTGCTCATGTTCGTGTAGAAAGCCTTCTTTGCGTCTTCTTGGTTGTCATACAGGTTGGCGGTCTCTGTCCCGCTGTTCTCGAAATAGTTTTCGGCATTGATTACGGTGGCATGCCACAGTGCACGTATTTCTGTGGCGGTAATGATATAATCGCCATCGTCCTGGGATGCGGTTATTGTCACGACGTTCTCATCGTTGCGGTAATCGTTTTCCTTCAAACGGACTTCTCCGCGAAGCATATCCCGATATTCGTCGGTACAACCGGTCAGATTTATGGCTGAGACTATTGCCATCAGTGTTGCTGTGATGGTCAGCAGAAATTTTCTCATGTGTTTATGTGTTTTTGGGGGCTTTATGTATGTAATTTTGCTATTGCGTTGCCAGCCATTGTTTGCGCAGGGTCTGTGGCGATACACCTGTCTCCTTTCTTATGAACGAACCGAAGTGTGACTGGTTGGAGAATCCCAGGGATGAGGCTATCTGTTTTATGCTCATGTCCGGATCCTTGAGCATGATTTGTGCACGCTTTACCACTTCTTCGTTAATCAGTGTGCTTGCCGTCTTGCCAGCAACCTGTTTACAGATGGCATTGAAATATTTGGGTGTTATACATAGTTTTCCGGCATAGAACTGCACTGTGCGTCCGCATGGATGTTCGTGCAGCATGTGTGCGAAACTTCTGAACAGGGATTCCGCAGCCGTTCCTCGGTCGTGTTTCTGTACGAGCCCCCGGTGCAGGAAGAATCCTGCAAAAGAGTATGCGAATGATTGTAGTATTCGGTGGATGCTCTGTTCGCGTGTGTCGTCAGATGGTATGCCACTGAAGGCGGAGATGACACCATAATACTCTTTTATCAACCTCTGTTCCTCGGGAATGAGATGCAGAACCTCTACCACGTTTGTCATGAGATAGTGTGTTATGCTCATGCGTGTTCCCTTGAGAATTTCTCCTACATATTCGGCTGATATAATGAATATCTGGCAGTGGAAATCTGTGCTGACCGTACCACGCGACAGAATGTTGCCAGGGGCACAGATGAAAATGTCTCCCTTTTCCAGATTGCTCTCGTTGCCATTGACAATGGTACGGCATGTACCTTTCTCCACTACCATCAGGATGTAGGACTCGTTCAGAACACATTCCTGTGTATGGCGTATTTGGTGTACATTGTCCAGCAGTACGATGTATTTGTCACAGTAATCCAGATGCAGTTCCGGAGGAACGGGATTGTTCAGATTGACCTTTCTCATGTTGCAAAGATAGGTAAAAGTGACCGTTCTCCCGTTTCTCGGCGCTGTTTTTTGCGTTACCAATCACATTTTGGGACTCTAATTCCTTTAATGTGCTCTAATTATTGCCGCTCAGGAAGCGTTGTTCCTGCAAAATGCGTATCTTTGTATGTACCTTAGATTTGCATCGGCAAACCGAAACCGAAACTGAAATAGAAATGGTATGAAATACTATATTGTTGCGGGGGAATCCAGCGGAGACCTCCATTCGAGACATCTTATGGATGCCATCCGAAGCCTGGATGCCGAGGCTGAGATACGTTATTGGTACCGTCCGGATATGGCGTACATGGGCTTCTTTTCTGTGGCACTGCATCTGCCGGCTATACTGCGCGGTCTGCGCGAGTGCCGTAAGGACATTGCCGCTTTCTGTCCCGATCGTCTGGTACTGGTCGATTATCCGGGTTTTAATATTAGGATAGCCTCATGGTTCCACACGCATATTGCTTCTTACGGTAATATGTCCGAGGCTGTCCGCCCTCGGGTGGTCTATTATATACCGCCTAAGATCTGGGCATGGAAGGAAGGACGCATCGCGGGGCTTCGCCGTGACGTGGATACGATACTCAGTATTCTTCCCTTCGAGGTTCGATGGTATGCAGAAAGATATGGCCATCGTGTATGCTATGTGGGCAACCCCACGCTGGACGAGATTGTTGCCTTCCGCAAGATGTTGCAGCCCGGAGAGATTGAAGAATGGAAACGCACCTTTGCACCCGGCGGCGAGCCGGTGGTGGCTCTGCTTCCCGGCAGCCGCCGCAAGGAGATAGAACGCAATCTTCCGCTGATGCTTCGTGCCGCTAAGGCTGTCGGCGGGGAATACAGGTATGTCATAGCTTCGGCTCCGAATATGGATGCCGGTTTTTACGAGGACATCATTTCGGACGTGACAGGATGCAGTGGGTTCCGCGAGCGTGTAGTTTTGGCTCCGTGTCATGGCAGCCGTAGTAGTTTCCTTCTGCTCCATAATGCATTTGCTGCTTTGGTAACAAGCGGAACTGCCACATTGGAAACTGCCATATCTGGTGTGCCTCAGGTGGTCTGTTACTCCATGCCATGTGGCAGGGTGGTGTCGCTGGTGCGTAAGTTTGTGCTGAAAGTCCCGTACGTCTCGCTTGTAAATCTGATTGTAGGCCGCGAGGTCGTGCCTGAACTGATTGCCGGCGACATGACGGCTGAGAACATGGAACATGGACTTCGCCGTCTGCTCTGTGACGGGACTTTGCGCAAGGAACAGTTACAGGGATATGCCGTGATGATGCGTCTTCTCGGAGAGCCGGGGGCACCGGCCAAGGCTGCCGGACTGGTCATGTCCGGCAGGATATGATAGCTTTCAGAAGTCAAACTGTTATATTGAACAATGGATATATTTCGTGAACTGAGAACAAAACTCGGAGACATTCTCGGCCTTGGCGATGACATGGCACCAGCACAGGAGACGATAGATGCCATAACGGATGGCGTCGTTTTCCGCGGAGCCAAACTGTGGATTCTTGTCCTGGCCGTTTTTGTGGCCTCTCTCGGGCTGAACACCAACAGTGCCGCTGTCATCATAGGTGCCATGCTCATATCGCCCCTGATGGGGCCAATCATAGGCATGGGGCTTGGGGTAGGCATAAACGATTTCATGCTTTTCAAAAGGGCGGCCAAGAACTATATTGTCGCCACATTGTTCAGTGTCACGACGGCGACAGTCTATTTTCTTGTGACGCCTTTGGCAGAGGTGCAGTCCGAACTGCTGGCGCGCACCTCGCCCACAATCTACGACGTGGCCATAGCATTGTGTGGAGGTCTGGCCGGAATCGTGGCTTTGAGCAGCCGCAGCCAGCGCACAGGCAACGTCATTCCGGGTGTAGCCATAGCCACGGCACTCATGCCGCCGCTCTGCACCGTAGGCTTCGGATTGGGTACGGGTAACTGGATCTTTGCACTCGGCGCGCTCTACCTGTACCTCATCAATACCATCTTCATTTCACTGGCCACCTTCCTCGGTGTCACGCTGGTGATGCGCTTCCCCAAGAAGATGTTTGTGGACAAGGCACGGGAGAAGCGCGTAAAGCACATCATCACTTTCATTTGTGTCATCACCATAATTCCCAGTATCTTCATAACGCTTCAAATGGTGCGCGCCACGATGTTCACCAACAAGTGCCATGACTTTTGTTGCAAGCACATACATGTGAACGAAGCCAAAGTCATATCGCGCGATTTCGATTTCGACAATAAGGTTATACGCGTACAGGTACTTGGCGAGGAGATGGACAGCGTCCAGATTGCGGCCATAGAGTCCCGTCTTTCCGACTACGGTTTAGAAGATGTAAGGTTAGATATCGTGCAGGGAAACAAGAGCATAGACATGGAGAGCGTGCGCGGCATGATACATTCGGAGAAGAACAGGACATTGGCTGCGCAAAGACAGCTTGTCGGAAGGGAACAGGAGATAAAAGAGTTGCGCGACAGTCTGGCAATGTATCGCGCAACGCTGGAACAGTCCCGTGCATTGCTGCCCGAGTTGTCCGCATTGTTTCCGGTGTGCGCCGTGTCAACGGGCAGAGGCGTACATGCATACGCCACCGATTCTGCACAATGTGACAGTGCGGTCTATGTTGTGGACATTGTGCTCGATGCCCGCATCACTGCCAAGGACGAGGCACGCCTGGAGTCGTGGCTCAATGCGCGTCTCTCTCGCGAGGATCTTATGGTGATATTGCGCCAGAAAGTGCGGAAGTAGCGTGTTGTATACTGTCGAAAAAAAATACATGTTAGCGTAATGACTGACGGAATTTGACCGATGTCCTCAGCGCACAAATTGAACTTTGGGGCAGAACAGAAGAAGGTATGCCGGGATATGTGGGATCCTAATGTGAAGCAGGTATTTCCTTTTTTATGCTGCCATGTTTGTATCTGTCTATATCATAGTTTGTTATTGAGTTATACGAACCTGCTGTGCGGACGAATGAACGCAGGATTGTTGTCCAGCATTTGGGGTTTCGCAT
>CAMWRK010000012.1 GCA_947176655.1 uncultured Prevotellaceae bacterium
CCCTTTGATAATGGAGTGGTGACGGTTGGCAGGATCTGTTATCGTGGCGTCGAGACGCAGGAAGTTCGCCTTCTCGCCCCAGTAGGCTTTGGAGTGCAGGATGCCGAGTGGGGCGTTGTTGAACCGGAAACCGTCTATGCGTATGTCTGCATCGGCTTTTGGCTTGGAGAGCATGGATGTTGCTATGGCCGTTCCTGTGGCCAGTCCGCTGAATTCCACAGACTTGAAGTTTACCAAGTCAAGAATATATTCCACGTTGATGTTCCGCATGTCCATGCGCAAGGTGTCTTTCTCTCCTGTCGATATAATGCCGTCGATTTCAAGGCTGCGTGTCTCGGACTGGCTTATCCTGAACCCGCGTATCTCGGCAGTCCGTCTGCCCCATTTGATACCGGCAGGGTGTATACGCCAAACTGTATCCGATATGATGATGTCCGTAGGTGCCACCCATGCAGCGATTTCGCGCTCACCGTCGGAATTGTGTGTGAATGCTGCGGTGATGTCCATTTCTCCGGCAATGCGCGGGCTTTTCCTGTTATCCATGCCGGCTGTGATGCGTAGCCTGTTATCGTGTGCGGACGCTTTCAGCGACATGGCCACGAAGCCGTGCTTCTGCCGTCTCTCCGTGGTTAAGAGGGAGGTTAGCGCTCCGGAATTTCCGTCCACGAGGATACGGCTGTCGCGCAGATATTCATTGCCGATGCAGAGCTCGGGTATGTCGGCACGGATTTGTAGGGAATCGTATCCAAGAAGACAGCCTGTGACGTGGGTGCGTAAAGGGATGGATATATTTTTGAGTGTGAGGCGGCGCAACAATGTAGTGTCTGCAATATCCGCTGTGAACATCAGGGTGTCGGGCTTGAAAGCCTGGCCTCTGTAAGGAATGAGGTCGGGCAGTTTTGCGTGCAGGCCTTTAAGTATCGTATTTGCCAGGGTGCTGAACCGGAAACGTCCGCGTGCGGAAATGTTGAGAGGTTCGGAGGTTACCTCCAGTGTACGCCGGTGTGTGCCGTCGGTTGCCGTATGCATAGTAAGGTGCAGTGGGGCGACAATGGAACTGTCACTGTCTGACGGCCTCATGCAGAAATCGGTAATGCGCCATGTTCCTGTCACGTCGTCTATGTCCGTACCGGTCATGTCCAGGTCGGTGCTTAGGGATATACGCATGTCCGGATACCTGTCTCCGAGGTTCAGTCTCTCGGATAACATGTTGTTGATGTGCAGGTAGCCGGTGACATGTTGTTTTTTCCCCCTCTGCCATGACAACTTTGTTGTGATGCCGCCTACGATATCGTCAATGTCGCCGGCTATGGACAGATTGCCGTTGCTGACAGTGGCGGACAACGTGGCGTTCTTGTATTCGCGGCCTCTGAGGATGAAACGAGGCAGCAGTGCAGTGGCTGACACCTTAGGTGAACCGTCTGGAGCATGCAGCATTCCATCGGCATGTATCTCGACCGTCGCTTTGTCCGTTGTATATGCGATGCTGTTTGGCAAAAGGTTGCCAAACTCGAATCCGCGTGTTGTCAAATCAGCAGAAAAAATGTTCCAGTCGCGGGCTCTGGCGTTTATGTGTATGCTGCCGAGACGGTTGTCTATGCGCATTATGGCCGATTGGGAGGCAGAGGAAAGCTGTAGTCGTCCGGATATGCAGGTTGTGTCTATGCGTGTTATTACAGGAGAAACTTCGCGTTCCGTACCGTAGAGGCTGCGTGTTATGTCCTGTTGCATACGTGTTCCGGCCCATAGTCTGCCAATGTTGACGGTAAGCTCTGGATTATCAGGAATGTACGGCACCGACAGCCGTGCGATGAAATCAATGGAACTGTCGTTGGTAATGTGCAGGTACGGTACATTCACTCCTCCCTTGCTGCCGGAGACCGCAGCACGTAGCCTGACCGGGGAGTCCGCATGCTTCAATTGCGGCACGATGGCGCTTATGTCGGACAGAGCAATGCGCATGGCTGCCTCGGTTTTCCATGTGACATTTCTGAACCATGTTTCGAAGTCGCCAGGTGGCACATGTGACGGCATGGTTGGCCATGTGGCGGTGACAGACGGTATGGATATGGTGGTGTTGGGAAGTTGCAGACTGAATTTTCTTATTTCGCCTTTCTTGTTTCCGGCTTCAGCCTCCATTGACAGTTTCTTGAGTGTCAGTCCGCTTTTTTCCGTGAATGAAAGACGTTTGACAATGAGATTCAGCGAATCCGGTGTCAGGGTTCGCAGATGGGCTGTCATGGCGATATTGCGGAAATGCAGATGGGCAGGGTCTATGGCTCCCGCCGGTGCATGTGGCTTCCAGCACTTGTCCCAGCTCACATCGACACGGCGCAACAGTATGCTGCCTATGTGCAGGTCGATGGGACTGTCGGTACTGTCGTTGCTGCTGAAAGTGTCAAGAATGAACTGGAAATTAGGTTTTTCATCAGGTGCTGTCTGATACAGTCTGGCCTGCGTTCCGAAAAGCTGTGCGTTGGCTATGCTGATACGCCCCTCTATCAAGGGCAGCAAATCTATCTTGGCGGCAAGGCGTGAGGCATGAAGCATGGTGCTGTCGCGCTTGTCGCGCAAATATATGTCGTCGATGATGACACGGTTCCATAGACCGAGTCTTATGCGTCCTATGCTGATATTCCACTGAAAAGTATTTCTGAGAACGGACTCGCATGCGCTTCCTGCCCACTTCTGTACCATCGGTATGTGCATGGCAATCTGCAAACCTAAATACAGGCCGCAGACAATGCCTATTGTCCATTGAATGGCTCTTTTAAGATATCTCATGCCAGCTTGGTTTTCCCCACCCCTAATTATTTCACAAAAGTAAGCCTTTTTTCCGGTTATTTAAATCTTTTGTCAATAAAAATATGTACCTTTGTACGGTTTATATTAACATTTTATTCTATTAACATTATATGGCAAAAGTAATCAAATTGCGTAAGGGCCTGGACATCAACTTGAAGGGAAAGGCTGCCAAGGAGACTGCTTCCGTGGATTGCCCGGGCGAGTACGCTCTTTGTCCGGACGATTTCACCGGGCTGAAACCCAAGGTGGTTGTCAAAGAGGGTGATGCCGTAAAGGCCGGCGATGCCTTGTTTGTGGACAAGTTGCATCCGGAGGTATGTTTTGTCAGTCCGGTCAGCGGTACGGTTTCGCTGGTGGAGCGCGGTGACCGCCGCAAATTGCTGAGCGTTCGCGTCAAATGCGACATGAAGTTTGAGAGCAAGACTTTCAAGACAGACGGTGATGTGAAGACACTGCTCATGGAAAGCGGTATCTTCGGCATGATACGTCAGCGTCCATACGACACGGTGGCCAATCCGGATGATGCCCCCAAGGCTATCCATGTGAGTGCTTTCAACAGCATGCCTCTGGCACAGGATTTCGAATACGTGCTGCAGGGACAGGAGGCTGAGTTCCAGTCCGGACTTACAGCCTTGTCCAAAATTGCTCCTGTACGTCTTGGCGTAAGCTCAGAACAGAGCAGCAAGGCCTTGTTGAACGCTGCCGATTGTGAGGTCTATGTCTTTGACGGACCGGCTCCAGCCGGTAATGTCGGTGTGCAGATAAACCACATTGATCCCATAAACAAGGGCGAGGTCGTATGGACTCTCGGTGCCGAGGAGGTTATTATGCTCGGACGCGTGATGAAGACCGGCAAGGTGGATTTCACCCGCACCATAGCTCTGGCCGGCAGCGAGGTGAAGTCTCCCAAGTATTACAAGATGAAAGTCGGACAGAAACTGTCTACTCTGCTCGCAGGTCAGGTAGGTACGGATGATGTACGCGTTATCAACGGTAATCCCATGACAGGTGTACAGACCTCGGCTGACGGTTATCTTGCCGCCCATGCTACGGAGATTACTGCAATTCCGGAGGGTGCGCATGCCGACGAGATGCTGGGGTGGATCATGCCCCGTTTCTCTATGTTCAGCACACACCGCAGCTACTTCAGCTGGTTGATGTGCGGCAAGAAGGAATATGTCATGGATGCACGCATCAAGGGTGGAGAACGCCACATGATAATGAGCGGAGAGTATGACAAGGTATTTCCGATGGACATATATGCGGGATACCTCATCAAGGCCATCATTGCCGGAGACATTGATCGTCAGGAGGCTTTGGGCATCTATGAGGTCGCGCCGGAGGACTTCGCCATTGCCGAGTTTGTGTGCAGCTCCAAGATGGAACTTCAGCGAATAGTACGCGAAGGTCTGGATATTCTTAAAAAGGAGAATGCTTAAAAGGTTTCGTAACCTCCAATACATTATTATATAATATGAAAGCGATAAAAAAACTTTTTGATAATATGCGTCCCCACGTCCAGGAAGGGGGAAAGTTCCATGCTTTCCACTCGCTGTTCGATGGCCTCGAAACATTTGCTTTCGTGCCGAACACTACTGGTCGCAAGGGTGGTGTGAACATCCATGACGCTATCGACAGCAAGCGCATCATGAGTATTGTCGTGCTGGCGCTGCTGCCTGCCCTGTTCTTCGGAATGTACAACGTAGGCTACCAGAATGCCTTTGCGGCAGGAGGTGATCTGAATGATCACACCGGTATGTTCCTGTTCGGTCTTGCTGCCGTGCTTCCAAAGATAGTTGTGAGCTATGTCGTGGGGCTGGGCATAGAGTTCGTGGTTGCTCAGTGGAAGAACGAGGAGATTCAGGAAGGCTTCCTGGTATCCGGTATCCTTATCCCCATGATTGTCCCTGTGAACACTCCTCTCTGGATTCTTGCTCTTGCGGTTGCATTCAGCGTGATTTTCGCAAAGGAGATATTCGGCGGTACAGGCATGAACATATTCAATCCTGCACTGATTACCCGTGCATTCCTGTTCTTCAGCTATCCGAGTGCTATGACCGGTGACGACAGCGTATGGGTGGCGCAAAAATCCATCTGCGGTCTGGGCTATAATGTTCCCGACACGTTCTCGGCAGCAACACCTCTCAGCGATGCGGCAGCCGGCAATGCCATTCCCTGCGAGACAATATACGACGCTTTTGTGGGTTTCATCCCCGGCTCCATCGGTGAGACCAGCGTTATTGCCATTGCAATAGGTGCTCTGTTGCTCCTCGTTACCGGTGTTGCCAGCTGGAAGACCATGATAAGCGTCTTTGTGGGCGGCGGTCTTATGGGGTGGATCCTTGAGGGTGTAGGCGGCAACCAGTTGGAGTGGTGGCACCACTTCGTGCTTGGCGGATTTGCCTTCGGTGCTGTATTCATGGCAACAGACCCGGTTACCAGCGCGCGTACCGAGTGTGGCAAATACATATACGGTTTCCTCATCGGTGTTGTGGCCGTGATGGTTCGTGTCCTGAATCCTGGTTACCCTGAGGGTATGATGCTTGCAATCCTGCTTATGAACCTGTTCGCACCGCTGATTGACTATGTTTTCGTACAGAAGAATATCAGCATGCGTGCCAAACGCGCAATTAGCAATAAAAAATAAGGAATATGGCTACAAAGAAATTCAAATGTGAGGTGTGTGGTTATATCCACGTGGGGGATGCTGCCCCCGATAAGTGTCCGGTATGCGCTGCCGGACCGGAAGCATTTACCGAGATTGCAGAAGCTGGTGCCGTACCTTCAAAAAAGAAGGGACTGGATACGGGCAGCAACACTTATACTATAATATATGCTTCCGTTATGGTAATTGTGGTCGCCTTTCTGCTGGCTTTCGTTTCCAGCGTGTTGAAACCAACACAGGATGCAAACGTGGAAAACGATACCAAGGGACAGATACTTACAGCATTGAACATAGACGTCAAGGCTCCCGGTTTCAATATAGCTAAAGAGTTTGCCGGTGTTCGCGATATGCTGTGGAACGGAACGGAACTTGTACCTTATAATGGTCAGTTCCTGTCTTCTTACGGTGCCGCAATAAAGGAAGGTGAGCTTCATGTGTTTGTCGCAGAGGTTGATGGCGAGACAAAATACATTATCCCGGTGACAGGCCGCGGTCTTTGGGGCGGTCTTTGGGGATATGTCGCACTGAATGCCGATAAGAAATCTGTCTTCGGCACTTACTTCTATCATGAAAGCGAGACTGCCGGTCTGGGTGCACGCATAGGCGAACGCTGGTTCCAGGAGCAGTTCAACGGAAGACCGGTATTTGCCGGTGACAATGACGGAACTGTTGCTCTGAAAGTTACCAAGGCGGGTGCTGCCAAGGGCGAGACAGAGGTAAACGGTGTCACCGGTGCCACACTGACAAGCGAAGGCGTTTCTGCCATGGTCAATGGTGGTCTGGGTGCTTACATTAGTTTCATTAACAATTAAAGACAGAGAACGCAATATGAGTAAATTGTTTTCCGAGGAGAACCGCGCTGCGTTCTCCAAACCGCTGAATCTCGACAATCCTGTTGTTATTCAGGTGTTGGGTATCTGTTCGGCTTTGGCTGTGACATCACAGCTTAAACCAGCCATTGTCATGGGTTTGAGCGTTACGGTGATTACGGCATTTTCAAATGTGATTATCTCGCTGCTTCGCAAGACAATCCCCAACCGCATACGTATCATTGTCCAGCTCGTTGTCGTTGCCGCACTGGTAACTATCGTCAGCCAGTTGCTCAAGGCGTATGTCTATGATGTAAGTGTGCAGCTCAGTGTTTACGTAGGTCTCATTATCACCAACTGTATCCTTATGGGGCGTCTGGAGGCTTTTGCCATGCAGAACTCCCCGTGGCCTTCCATGCTGGACGGTATTGGCAACGGTCTTGGCTATGCTTGGGTTCTGGTTGTCGTCGGTTTCATACGTGAACTGTTCGGCTTCGGTACCTTGCTTGGCTTTCAGATTGTTCCGCAGAGTTGGTATGTCGAGAACGGAGGCTGGTACATAAACAACGGCATGATGGTCATGCCTGCTATGTCTCTTGTTATCGTAGGATGTGTAATCTGGGCTCACCGCTCAATAAACAAGGAGGATAAGTAAAGTATGGAACACATGATAAGTCTTTTTGTCCGCAGTATCTTTGTGGATAACATGATTTTCGCTTTCTTCTTGGGTATGTGCTCGTATCTGGCAGTATCCAAGAATGTGAAAACGGCTTTGGGACTCGGCGTTGCCGTTACTTTTGTGCTGCTCGTCACTGTTCCTGTCGATTATTTGCTGCAGACCAGAGTTCTTGGTCCTAACTGTCTGAAAGATGGTGTGGATCTCAGTTTCCTGGCCTTCATTCTGTTCATTGCCGTCATTGCCGGCATTGTTCAGTTGGTGGAGATGATTGTGGAGCGTTTCAGCCCATCGCTGTATGCGTCTCTGGGTATATTTCTGCCTTTGATTGCTGTGAACTGCGCCATCATGGGCGCCAGTCTGTTCATGCAGCAGCGTATAGGCATGGAGCCTGCCAATTCGCAGTATATCGGTTCTGTAGGCGATGCCATAGCTTACGCCTTGGGTAGCGGTATAGGTTGGCTGCTGGCTATTGTCGGTCTTGCCGCCATTCGTGAGAAGATGGCCTATACCGATGTTCCCAAACCATTGCAGGGTCTTGGAATAACATTCATCACCGTTGGTCTGATGGCAATGGCCTTCATGTGCTTCAGCGGTTTGAACATCTAATGTCAGGGAGGATTTAGACAAATGGATACAAAATTGATTTTATGCAGTATCGCAGTATTCCTGGTAATCATCCTTGTGCTGGTTATCATTCTGCTTGTTGCCAAGAAGTACTTGTCGCCCAGCGGCAATGTCACTATTACCATTAACGGTAAAGATAAGGTTTCAGTTCCTCAGGGCGGCTCTCTGTTGAGCACCATGTCCGAACAGGGTATCTTCCTGCCCAGTGCCTGCGGCGGTAAAGGTTCCTGCGGCCAGTGCAAGGTTCAGGTTCCTGTTGGCGGTGGAGAGATTCTGGATAGTGAGAAAGGACATTTCACACGTAAGCAGATTAAGGAGAACTGGCGTTTAGGATGTCAGTGCAAGGTAAAGAATGATCTGGAGATAAAGGTCGCAGACTCAGTCATGGGAGTCAAGGAATGGGAGTGTACCGTTATCGGTAACCGCAATGTCGCCACCTTCATCAAAGAGTACAAGGTTGCCCTGCCCAAAGGCGAGCACATGGACTTCGAGCCTGGTTCCTATGCCCAGATCAAGATTCCCGCATTCAGCATTGACTATGACAAGGATATGGATAAGTCACTCATTGGCGACACCTATCTGCCGGCATGGGAGAAGTTCGGGCTGTTCGGCTTGAAGTGTGTAAACGACACTCCGACGATACGTGCCTACTCTATGGCCAATTATCCTGACGAGGGTGACATCATCACGCTGAATGTACGTATTGCCACACCTCCCTTCAAACCGAAGGATCAGGGTCCTGGCTTCATGGACGTCAATCCCGGTATCGCTTCTTCCTATATATTCAGTCTGAAGCCCGGCGACAAGGTGATAATGAGTGGCCCTTACGGCGAGTTCCATCCGAGATACGACAGCACGCGTGAAATGATATGGGTCGGTGGCGGTGCCGGTATGGCTCCTCTGCGTGCCCAGATAATGCACATGCTGAAGACACGCCAGTGCCGTGACCGTCAGATGCATTACTTCTACGGTGCCCGTGCATTGGAGGAGATACCGTTCCTGGATGATTTCCTCGCACTGGAGAAGGAGTTCGACAACTTCCACTTCCATCTGGCACTGGATCGTCCCGACCCCAAGGCTGATGCAGCCGGCATCAAGTACACGGCAGGTTTCGTCGCACCGGTTATGGGCGACACTTACCTGAAACAGCATGAAAGTCCGGAAGATTGTGAGTACTATCTTTGCGGTCCTCCAATGATGGCCAAGACTGTTCTCGACCTTCTCTACAGCCTCGGCGTAGAGAAAGACATGATCAGTTTCGATGATTTCGGTGGATGACAGTTATAACTATAACTCATTGTGCAGATGTGCTATAATGTACATTATGTCAAGATGGCACGTCTGTACAATCGATATATCGGGTTCTATGTAAATGCTTTTGAAATTGTCCAAATACGGTAAAGTAGGAAATAGTAGGATTCAAAGTATTTATATAGAATCCGATATGTTTTTTTTGATGAAATAGTCACCATAAATATAAAGTTAACCTATACAAACAGTATCATGAAGATGAAACTAACTCGTAAGGAGCTGGCCATTATGATTTCATTGTTGGCAGCATGCCCTGTGGCAAGTGTATCTGCAATGGTTTCGAACGCGTCGGCTCTTATTACAGCCGTCGCTCCGGAAAATGAAGTGACTGGTGTTGTGAGCGATGCAGAAGGTTATCCGCTGCCTGGCGTTAAGGTTCAGGTGAAGGGTACTCAAACAATAGCCGTAACTGACATTGACGGCAAGTACAGCATTAGGATTGACGGCAAGACCGCTCAACTTGTATTCTCATACATAGGATGTAAGACAGAGACCAAGCCGGTAACAGCCGGCGCCAGACTGAATGTCACCATGAAGGATGAGCCAAAGGCTATGGATCAGGTAGTCGTTACCGCTATGGGTATTCTGCGTAAGGAAAAGACTTTGACTTATGCAACCCAAAGTATTAAGGCCGAGGATTTGCAGAAGGTACCTTCAATTGATGCGACAACAGGTCTTGAGGGTAAGATCTCCGGTCTGACAATCACTCCAAGCGCAGGTGGTGCCGGTGGTTCAAGTAAGATTCTGTTGCGTGGCAACAACTCGATTATGGGTAACAACGAACCTTTGATTGTTGTGGACGGTGTCCCTATGAACAACGACAAGCACGGAAGCGATGATGGCGCTGAAGGTTTTGGTGAGTATGCCTCCGCTGGTGGCGGCGATGCCCTGTCACTCATCAATCCTGATGACATCGAGAGCATTAACTTCCTGAAGGGTGCCAATGCAGCTGCTCTTTACGGCTCGCAGGCTGCCAACGGCGTTGTAATGATTACGACAAAGAAAGGCAGGGTCGGCAAACTTGATGTCTCTCTTACCAGCAACGTTCAGGTTGACATGGCACTGTCTACACCGAGGATCCAGAATCAGTACGGTGCTGCTATCCGGGACAACTATAACGGCACATACTCAATCGGTGCTACGGCATGGGGCAACAAAGTCGTACACTCAATGGCCGGTGCGGTTTCTACACCATTGGATCCTGATAAGTTTGCTTACTATAATGACAAGGGCATATATGTTGACAGACGTGACATCCATCTGACTAATGTAGCCAGAAACAACGTAAGCGATTTTTATCGTCCCGGCACTACTCTCAACAACTCTGTTGCGTTGAGTGGCGGTACAGAAAAGGTAAAGACTTATGTTTCCATTGCCAACTCCCATGCTACCGGTATTGTTCAGAACAACAGCTATAACCGTAATTCCGTTGCTCTGCGTCAAGCATACGCATTGTGGGACCGTGGCGAGAAGAAGTGGTTCAATTCTGCCAAAGCAGAAATCTCACTGAACTATGTAGAGGCCCGTACCAACAACCGTATCAGTGGCGGTACAGTCCAAAACCCGATCTATCACCTGTACATGGCTCCTGCAAATATTGACATGGCTTATTATAAGTCGCTCTATTCGACAGAGGGTACATGGAGAACCAATAATCAGGCAATATTTGAAAAGAATTCTTCCGGAGGTTATGATCTTGTCAGGCCAAATCCGGCAGACCAGCCTCAGTATACAGGCACGATGCAGAATTGGGCTTATCAGGCAGCCAAACAGAACAACCCCTACGCTTTACTCAATATGAACCAGAGTCATCAGAAGGAAATGCGCGTATATGGCTATGGTCAGGCAAACATCAGTATATATGATGGCCTGTCATTCCAGGCCCGTTTTTCTCTGAACAAGTACAAGTACAATACGGAGAGCAACCGTTATGCCGGTACATGGGCCGCAGACAACATGTATGACTTCGGTACGTACAGCAAGGGTGACCAGACTTCTACAGAAATGTATGTTGACTATCTTCTGTCATATAACAAAATCTTTAAGAAGGATTGGAGCCTTTCTGCTACAGTCGGCTATGTCGGTCACACTATCAAAGGTGAAGAAACAAAGACGTACGTCGGCAATGCGACAATGGTCGATCCCGACAGAATGAAGTTCAACCAGGGGGTGAATATATTTGATGTCAGTGCAGGCGGTGTAGGCACCACTTCTACAACCAATTCAAGTGCTTGGGATCAGGCAGCGTTGGCCACTGTCCAGCTTGGTTGGAAGGATGCTGTCTACGTTGACGGTTCTTACCGCGAGGACTGGTATCGTCCGTTCAAACAGTTCGCATCTTACGGCACCCCCACCCACTATGGATACTTCGGTGTCGGCGGCTCTGTAATTATCAGCAGCCTGACTGATCTCCCTGAATGGTTCTCGTATCTGAAAGGACGTCTGTCTTATTCTCAGGTCGGTAACTCCATTCCTAACAAATACTATTATTCCGGTAATTACAATTATTTGACTGGCGCAACGACTGTTTCCAACTACATCATAGAGAATCCCCGCCCGGAGACGACAAAGTCGTTCGAGTTAGGTTTCGAGACGATGTTCCTTGACGACAGACTGAGCCTTGATGTCACATATTACAACAGTGCATTGCACAATATGTATATCGAGACCGGTTCAAGTGCCGGCAAGGTAATTGTCAGCAACAGTGCCCTTGTACGCAATCAGGGTGTAGAACTTACTGCCGGTTACAACTTTAAGTTCGGTAAGGACTGGCGTTGGAAAACTTCGGTGAACTATTCTTATAACTACAACGAGATAGAGAAGACAGCATACGACGAGAAGGGTAGCGAGAAGAAACTCTCCATGACCATAGCAAACTGTGTCCAGGTTCCCTATAAATCCGGAACGGCTTATGGCGAAATGTATGTTTCTGACTTTGCTCGCTACAAGGCAACGGATCCGGAGGTAATAGCTGATCCAAGCTGGCTTGGCAAGGTCAAGGTCGGAGCCAACGGTAATGTTACTACTGATACGGAAAATCCTTACTCGATCAGAGTCGGTAACATGTATTCCCCTCATCAGCTTGGATGGAGCAATAATATCAGCTGGAAGAACTTCTCTCTGTCCTTCCTTATCAATGGCCGTATCGGTGGTCACATCGTTGATCTTACCGAGGCGTATCTGGATATGGCCGGTATGAGCCAGCGTACAGCAGATGCACGCAATCACTCCGATGCTATGGGATGGACACAGGTTAACCCTGTAACAGGTGCCAAGACCTACATGATGCATGTTCCCGGTGCTCCTGATGGCCAGCTCTCAAGCGTCGAGGGTTATTACAATTCCATCGGCAGCGGTAAGATTGCAAGCCAGTATGCCTACTCTGCAACAAACTTCCGTTTGCGTGAGTTGACCTTCGGTTATATGTTCCGCGACCTTTTGGGTGCCGGCAATCATCTGAGCCTTTCATTCGTGGCACGCAACTTGTTCTTCATCTACAGGGACTCTCCGTCGGATCCTGACGTGGCAATGTCTACCGGCAACTCTCTGAGCGGTGTCGCATGCTTCAACTTCCCGAGCACACGTACATTCGGTTTCTCTGCAAAGCTCAACTTCGGTGTGGGCAGCCACTCAAGCAAGACAAGCAAGATTCTTGCTGCATACTAACCGTATTGCTATTGTAACAGTGAAGAGAAAATAATCACAACAGATAACTGATATAGAATTATAGGTTATGAAACGTACACACCTAATTTATTATATAGGCACTATGGCATTTGCCATGGCAGGCATGACTTCATGTCTTGATTTTGACAATCCCGGTTCAGAGTTCTCGATAACACAGACAGTTACTTCAAGTGTTGTATATCATGGCAAACCAACCGATATCCAGGCTTTGGTTACTGCCACTTCCGAAGAAAATCTGGATGAAGTGATATCGGAGATGTCTACAGAGTTCAACCAGATGCTTGGCGGTGAATTCTCGCTCCGTGGAGGCAAGAATGCCGCATATCCGGGGGGGCACGCATATCAGCGCCAGTATGCTCTGGGACCTGACGTCTATGCCCAGTATGCAACAATACCTCATCATGACTTCATGTATGGTGAACAGACTTCTGCATATTATATCAACAATGACTTCAACGGCGGTCCCAACAGCTCTTACATAATGGTCAAGAATGCCATGGCTCCAGTGTTGAACAATCCCGCTGTTGACTCAATCCCTGAGATGAAGGCAATTGCTCTTCTCATTCACGATGTTGCCGCCCAGGAGGTAGCGGACATTTATGGTCCGTTCCCGTATTTCGAGTACCTTGAGAACAAGCTTGAAAGTCCTTTCAAGTACAACACCCTTGAGCAAATCTACAAGACTATCGCAACGAACATTGATTCCGAACTTGAATGTTTCAGTAAGTGGAATGAGCGTCCGGACTGGTATCAGAAGAAGGTACGCCAGCTTGTGTATAAGTACACGAAATTGAATAACGACGAGGAGAATGGTGTTCAGGATATGAGCACATGGATTCGCATGGCCAATTCTCTGAAACTTCGTATGGCAATGCATATAGTAAAGGTAGAGCCTGCTCTTGCCAGGGAATGGGCCGAGGCTGCTGTTGCCGGCGGTGTTGTCGAAGAATACCGACATGAGATTTCGCTCAGTCCGCTGATGCTTGGCTTTACAATGCCACTTTGCGAGATATCTGAGTCATGGGGTGATACACGTCTCAGTGCCAGCTTCGCTTCAATGCTTATTTCTTTGCAGCACCCGTTCCTGGGCTATCTGTTCAGCAAGAACTCCGGTGACCTTCATAGCGAGAGAGACGGCAGTGTTATGTCAAAGGACAGTGAATACTGCGGTATTCGTGACGGTGCACACACAGGTGTCGGTCAGGCTTATGCCAACAATGAGTACATCGGTTTTTCCAAGATTATCACAGGTGGCGACTTTGTTCCCAATGCTCCTCTTTACATATTCAAGCTTGCGGAAATTGAGTTCCTGCGTGCAGAAGGCGCTTTGCGCGGCTGGAATATGGGCGGTAGTGCGGCACAGTTCTATGAGGCCGGCATCCGCCACGCAGACTTTGCCGACCGCATCATGGAGTTTGACACAGACTACTCCGGCAAGGTAGACGAATACCTTGAACTCGAAAATGCAGTTCCTTATACCTGGAAAGATCCCATAGGCAAGGAGGAAGATGTGGAGTCGGTAACGACAATCGGTGTCAAGTGGAACGATGCCGAAAGCCTTGAGACCAAGCTCGAGAAGATAATTACCCAGAAGTACATCGCTCTCTGGCCGAACTCTATCGAGGCATGGGCCGAACTTCGCAGAACAGGTTATCCCAAAGTATTCCCTGTCCTGAATCCCGGTGACGGTGACGGCTCTCTCCGCTATGGCGACCTGATCCGCCGTATGCCATGGAACCCGCAGGATGCCGCTACCGAGGATGATATAGCAAATTCAGGTCTTGAGGCACTTGGCGGTGCCGACCAGCAGGCTACGCGTCTTTGGTGGGACATCGATGCTCCTAACTTCTAAAGATACATGTTTATGGGTTATAGATATAAGAGTCTTGATGATGCGGCTGATATCTGATAAGGAAACATTTGCCGGTATGCAGACCGATAATATCTATAACCTGTAATCGTTAAATCGAGAATTGACAGAATTGTTTAACCTTAACAACTAAATCTTATGAAAAAAAGATTACTTTCTGTTGCCACAATGGCAATGTCAGTTGTTGCAGCAATGTCACAGTTGTCTCCGACTGCCACGACTCAGGTTTATGACCTTGACAAGTTTGGCGATGGCGTCATCGATGTGTTCTATACTGCAGACAAGGCTGGCCTGAAGTTCCCGACACAGGCAATGTGGGAGGCTGCCGGTTTTGACATGGCAACAATCAACTTCGTACGTACACACGTTGCGAAGAAAGACCTTCTGGATCGTTCCGGCCGCTTGGATCAGAGTACGACAGAGAAGCGCAACCTGTTCATGAATCTGCCCATCGGTATCGGTAAGGAGCAGGGTGGCTATCCGTCAGCTAATTTCAGCGACGACACATTCTCAGCCTGGAACTACACCAACATGTTCGGTTCCTGGAACCACGGTCTCTTTCATGCATCCGGTGTGACCGGTGACGCCGGTCACAAGAACGGTACCGATGTTCTGGCCGGTATCAAGTTCTTCGAGTCATGGACCGCCGGCTCTGGTGCAAGCGGCTGGGTAGCGAAGGTTCAGGAAAAGGATCCGCAGGGATATGAAGGTTTCGCATACGTCCGCCCTCTGGTAAACGCTTGTATCTACTTTGGCAAAGACGGTATCAACTACAATTTCGAGGATACAGGCTATGACAATTGCAAGGAGTTTCACCGTGCTTGCTACAAGTATGCGGAAGAGTGCGGCATGAAGGATTTCCACGTCGCCCTCTATACCGCGGCTTCTTCACTGACAGCATCCAACACGGCAACTCTTCTGGGTACCAAAGCTGACGGTCAGTGCTATGACACATTCCTGAACTATTCTGCAAGTAACTTCGCTTCCTCCTATACCATCCGCAGCTCTGTCAACAATGCGGAAAAGATCTTTGGTTCTTGCGAAGATGTCTATCAGGGTGCATGGATCGTGTCCATGGCTCGCTCATGGACCAATCTGAATGCTTACGAAGAGAACAAGCGAATGGGTATTTGTCTGTGGGGTGAGCATGCCCAGAGCCGTTTTATGTCATACAACCAGGGTATGGACGGACTCTCATTCCAGGAAAACTACCAGCGTCTTATGGATCGCTTCATGTCAGGCGGCTACCGTAACCCAGCATCACGTCCAGCCGAGAACAACGGTGCGGACTGGAATGACGGCCTTGCCGGTTTCCAGGGTATTGCACACTATATTGCAGAACGTTCCGTAATCAATCATGATCTGCCTTTCACCACCTACTTCTCAACAGGTAACGGTGACCGTTACAACTACAAAGGCAAGATGACTCTTGGTTCATGGTACAACCTTGGTCAGCAGGATGTTGTTCCCACATACCGCTGGCTGGTATACGAGGCCGGTACTACTACCCCCGTTCTCGATAAAGGCAACCGTGATAATCTGACACTGAACGAAGGCGTGCCATTCTTCACAAACCGCGATTCATATATCGGCGGTTCTTCACTTAAGTTTGCCAATACGCAGCCCGTTGACGTGATTCTCTATTACTGCAATCTCAAGGTCGGTGCTGCCAATCCCAAGGCAACAATGGCATTCAAGAGCCCTGCTGACAAGGCAGCATTCAAGGTTATTGTCCGTCTTAAGGGTGAGACACAGTACAAGGAGGTTGCCGCATTCGATGCTGTCAAGGCCGGTCCGTGGAGCGAGCAGACAGTTGCCCTTGACCTGAATCAGGGCGATGTAATAGAATATCTTGGTCTGCGCACAACCGGTGACACCAAGGACGTTATGGTTGGTATGCTGTCTCTCACGGATGATGCAACCGTTACTCCTAACGAACTTGAGGATGCTGTTGTCGAAGTTGTCGAAGAGTGCCAGAAGTCACTTTCTACGAAACTTACATGGAATGTCAAGGGCGAGACAGACCAGTGGGGCATGCTTACAAACGAGGCTGCCAACATCGACCACTTCCAGATTCTTTACAAGGACGGTGAGAAGGGAGATGCCTACGAGGTTGGCCGCACGACATCCTGGGCCGCTTATGTCGGCAATCTGCCTATGACCGAGACCACCGAACCGTGGGTCGGTGTCCGTGCATGCGCAACAGACGGCAAGACGTACTCCAAGATACAGTGGGTCAAGGTAACACGTGCCGATGCAAGTACTCTTCCCGAGTCGTTCTCTGCCAACGGCAACTATCCGTCCTGTATCCTCGACAACTCTTCCGAAGGTTTGACCAATGCCCTCAACCAGCGTTACATCGAGAAGTTTGCCGTAACAGGTGCTGATGCCGCTTATGAGTACACGAACACCATCGGCACTCCTTACATGAAGGACATCGCTGCCGGTATCTCCGACAAGAATGCAGACAAGACCAACTACATCCTTGCCGATCAGACTTTGAAGATAACCCAGGGTCAGACCCTCACATGCACACTTACGATAGCAAACTTCAGTGACGGTCTTCAGTGGTGTACTGCAAAGGGTTACGCAGACTGGGACTGCTCGGAAGGCTTCAATCCGTCTAACGACGAGGATATATGGACATCCGGTACCAGCAACCAGAAGGCTATCAATGCAGACTTTGGCCAGACAGGCAAGGTAGTGACATTCACTGTCAATGTTCCGGCAGATGCCGTTGTCGGCAACAGCCTCATCCGTCTGGTATTCTCTGACGCGTGGTTCCCGCACCCGGGTGCTACCGGTGCCACGGCCAAGGGCTTCACCATGGACATTCCTGTTGTCATCAGCGGTACAAACCCAGGCCGTGAGGCAGAGGTCGATACCCACGATGAGGGTGAGGCGACTCCCGTCATTTACGGTAGTGCAACCGGTATAGACAATGTCGGTGCTGCGGATAATGGTGTAAGTTCCGCAGAAGTCAAGAACGGTGAGGTTGTATTTACAAACGTGGAGAAAGCCTGGATTTATGATGCAAGCGGTCGTATGGTTGCATTTGCCGGGAACGGAGAGAACGTAAGTCTTGCCGGTCAGCATGGCGCATTTGTAGTTCGCATGCGCAACGGTCAGGTTATCCGTTCTATAAAGGTAATTCTGTAATTAACAATATGATGTCCCGCCGATGCTGGCATTCCAGCATTGACGGGACTTATTGGTTATGGAAAACACATAACTAACTAAATTAATTAACCAAAATCATCTGACAATGAAAAATGCATTACTGATTTCGGCTGCGTTGTTGGTGGGTGCAGTGGGCGCAAAGGCTCAGTACATTCCGACGCACGACAAGTATGTGACCTGGACTCAGGATGATTTCCAGAAGTATTTCCCGACATGGGAACCCGGAACCCAGCTTTCTGAGGACGAAAACTTCTTCATCTCCCGTGTGAAGATGCAGGAGCGTTTCGTCAACCGCAACACCCAGGCGCGAGAGTACACAGAGAATGACAATCAGCGTAAGTTCTCGCTGGATACCCCGATGGGCATCTCTGACACTTACTGGCAGTGTCTGCCTCGTTATGTCTTTGACGGCGACGTGTTCTCTATGTGGTCATATATTGACCAGCAGGGCGGATGGTCAAAGTCATGGATCCGTTCTACCGGCGCATATTCCGATGTATGTCATAAGAACGGCGTCCTCTCATCCGGCGGTACCATCTTCTTTGACTCATGGGGTGGAGACAACACCGGTCCCAGTG